>NZ_JBQKHJ010000007.1:0-132019 GCF_052118345.1 Prevotella sp. LCP21S3_D2
TCTTCATTCAAGTCACTGATGACCAACATTTATCTGGTGAAACGAATTTTTAAAGCAAGTGGGTACACCCCGAACCGAACTTTAATTAGCAAGATTTTCAAAGATCTCTCGGGCTTACAGCGTATAGCTGCTTAGCACATTATTGAATTATTAACGAACTATTGAGATATCCATTTGTTTCGATATTTCCATCAAAATGATGTACTGCTTTGTGCCTTGACTGAAATGGCCAAGGCACAAAGAAACAACATGATACTTAAAGTTCTTTCAATTTACAATACTTTCAAGTCTGCCTTCCAAGTCTGTATTTTAACTAATATTCATAATTTACCATTATCTTCTTCAAGTCCTTATCTGCCGAGCTATTGCCATAATATACCTCATAGTTACCTGCCTTGGCACGGACGGTATTGGTGGCAGCATCGAAGAGTTCGAAGTTTCTGCTGTCCAGGGTGATGACAGCCTCAGCAGTCTTTCCTGCCTTCACTTCCACTCTCTCGAAAGCCTTCAAGCTCTTCAATGGTCCTTCGGTATCAGCAGGATCCTTCACATACACCTGCACAATCTCGGTTCCATCCTTCTTTCCTACATTGCTTACAGGTACCTTCAGCGTAATCTTTTCACCCTTCTTTAAGATAGAGTTGGAAAGTGTAGCATCACCTATACGGAAAGAAGTGTAGCTTAAACCATATCCGAATGGGAAGAGCGCATCGTTCATATAACGATAGGTTCTGCCCTTCATACTGTAGTCCTTGAAATCAGGCAACTGCTCTGAATTCTTATAGAACGTAATAGGCAACTTGCCAGCAGGATTATACTCTCCGAAGAGTACACGAGCCACAGCCTCACCACCTTCCTGACCAGGATACCAGGCCTGGAGGATGGCATCGCAACTCTCTGTCTCTGGAGTCAAGGCAATGGCAGAACCCGAACAGTTGACAAAGACAACCTTTTTGCCAGCCTCCTTCAAAGCCTTCAGGAAATTGCGCTGAACCTTAGGCAATTCGATGTTGGTGCGGTCACCACCCTTGAAGCCAGAAATCTCGATAGGCATTTCCTCACCTTCCAACTGTGGAGAGATGCCACCTACGAAGACTACAGTCTCGCAATCCTTCAACTGCTTGAGCGAAGCCTGATAGTCGATAGGATTCTCATGACCGATATTGAACTTCATGTCCGCATTATAGGTTGGCATTTCGTGATAGCGGATCTCTATCTTATACTCCTTGCCCTTCTCGGCTTGGAACTCGATACGACTCTCGGTAGTGCGCCAGATAGAATGCTCTGCCTTCTTCTCACCATTCAGATAAACCTCGTAGTGACCGCAACCAGCCACGTCGAGCAACACCTTGTCTGTCTGCTTAGGACGGAACACGGTTTCATATTTTGCAGAAAAGCCCACCAGCTTCACATTAGGAGCGAAGGAGTGCTGACCATAGGTCGTTACCTGCACAGGATTCTTTTCCTGGGTGATGACAACAGGCTTGCCTTCCATCTTGCGATTGTTCCAGAAAGTGCCCTTAAAGCCCATCTTGCCATCCATGCTACACTGGTCGAAGTAAGAATTCAAAACTTGGTCGTTCACCAAGTCGCATCCATTAAAGGTGACAACCTGGTTTTTCTTCAAACGACTCCTGATACCATCCAGGATGGTAATTGTCTGTCGTGGAGTACCATTATAGTTTCCCCACATCATCGGTTCGTTATCCACATTCGGTCCGATGAAAGCAATCTTCTTTACTTTTTTATTGAGAGGCAAAACCTCATTCTTGTTTTGGAGCAGCGTCATGGTCTGCAGAGCCATATCGAGCGAGAGCTGGCGATGCGCCTTGCTGCAAAGCACAGATACTGGAATCTTCGACCATGATACGATCTTGTTGTCATCCATCTCGCCCAAATCGAAACGACCTTCGAGCAGACGTATCACATGCTTGTCAACTTCTTCTTCTGTCAAGGCACCATACTTCACTGCCTCAGGCACCGACTTATATACATAATTATATCCACACTCCACATCCGTGCCAGCCAGCACGCCCTTAGCTGCTGCATTTCTGGCATTGCTCGAAACCTTATGATTCTCCCAGAAATCAGTAACAGCGCCACAGTCGGAAACTACCAGGTACTTGAATCCCCATTCATCCCTGAGAATCTGCTGCAAAAGACGGGTGTTGCCGCAGCATGGTTCATCATCCCAACGCTGATAGGCACACATCACCTCGCGCACCTTGGCATCCTGCACCAGCGATTTGAAGGCAGGCATATAAGTTTCCCAAAGGTCACGCGGCGTGACATCGGTAATATTGTCTGTATGGCGAGCCCATTCCGGTCCGCTATGAACCGCATAGTGCTTGGCACAAGCCCAGAGTTTGCGGTATTTCGTATCTTCAGGTCCCTGCAATCCGCGCACCACGGCACATCCCATCCTACTGGTAAGATAAGGATCCTCACCATAGGTTTCCTGTCCACGTCCCCAGCGAGGATCACGGAAGATATTCACGTTTGGAGTCCAGACCGAGAGGGCATGGAAACGGGTTACATCTCCTCCCTTCTGCTGCAGTTCATTCCATTTGGCACGCATCTCATCAGAAGTTGCATCAAATACTCTATACACCATTCTGTCGTTAAACGAAGCTGCCATTCCGATAGGTTCCGGAAAGACGGTTACATCTCCCATGTTCGCCACACCATGCAGCGCCTCGCTCCACCACTGGAATCTCTTGATTCCCAATCGCGGGATAGCCGGCGAATCATCCAGCATCAGAGAAGCTTTCTCTTCCAAAGTGAGACGACCACATAAATCTACCGCTCTTTCATGAGCCGAGAGGGCTGGATTCTGATAAGGCAACTGCTGCGCTGAGGCATTGCCGGAGGACATAGTTACCACAAACATCAAAGCTGCATATATAACTTTCTTGTTCATTGTAATTACTATTAAGCTATTAGTATATTAAATTGTTATTTGCACTGCAAAGGTAAACAAAAAAGCAGAATACTATTTTATCACAAGTATCAAATACTTTCAATTATGTAAATTTCATCTGTACCTTTACAGCCTTTCCGTCATATTCCACACTCTTGCTTGCCTGCATAGGCTGGTCGCCTGCGCCGCTATCAGCGCCCACCATCACGATGTGGAATCTGCGATGCTGGAGCATTCCCTTATAGCTGCCCTTGCGTGGTGCGATGTTCAGGGTTCTGTCTGCTTCATTCCAAACAAACTTGATTTCAGAGAATTTACCCTTCTCATAGTTGTAGTTGTCACCCTCGTCCTCATAGAGTGTAAACGAACCGTCTGCACCAGGATAGACACGGATTTCCAGCTCATCCCAAGGCTTCTCTGAACTATACTGCACTTCAGGACCGAATGGCAGGATGGTACCTGCCTTGATGAATACAGGCATGATGTCGATAGGACAAAGGCGCTGGATATCCTGACCGCCCTCATACTGGGCATTGCTCCAGAAATCATACCATTTATTACCCTTTGGCAAGTAAACATTCACAGGCGCAGCTGCCTTCCTTACATCAGGATAGATGGTATGACCCTTCTTCTCCTTATCCTTCCAGGTGTATAAAGGATCGGTTACCGGTTTCACCAGGATGTTGCGGCCAAAGAGATACTCATCGTTCAGACGGGAAGCCTTCTTGTCTGCCGCATAATCCATTACCAGGGCACGCATCATGCTTCCGCTATTCTGTACACAGTCGCCAGCCGTACTGTAGATATAAGGCAAAAGGCGATAGCGCAGCTTGATGGCCTTAATCATAGCATCATAAGCCCAGTCGCCCTGCTTTCCGAATTCATACAGTTCGCTTACCATCGGTGAAGAACAGTGGTTACGCATCAATGGCATGAAGGTTCCCCACTGCATCCAGCGGGTCTGCAGTTCCTGAATGGCAGGGTTCTTTGGATTCTGCTCAAACTCCCAGTAGAAGAAACCACCCAGGTCGGTGTTCCAGAATGGGATACCGCAGAGCGAGAAGTTCAAGCCCGATGGAATCTGATTCTTCATCTCGTTCCAGGAAGCCACCACATCACCGCTCCAGCAGATGGTGCCATAATGCTGAATACCGAGACTGCCGCTTCGGGTCATCTGGAGCGAACGCTTTGTGTTGCCCTTCATCGCTCTCTGGTGCTCGTAGATGCTCTTGTTGTGCAACAATGGGAAGGTGTTCTTCACTCCCAACCATGAACCATCGTAGGTCTGATAGTTCTCGTCACCCGGCTTCTCAAAATGGTCTGGCTCCGTAGAATCGGTCCACCAGGCATCGAAGCCCATCTGGTAGAGGTGGGTAAGATACTTCCAGTAGAGGTTGCGAGCCTTCGGATTGAAGACATCGTATGGCATCACGCCACTGTTTCTTGGCCAGGTATCGAAAGGAAGGAGGGCATTCATCTTCTTCAGTTCACGATACTGCTCTGTCCACGGACCGAAACTAGCCCAGATGGAAATCATCAGGTGAGCATCATTCTTGTGAACATACTTCACCATCTCTTCCGGACTCTTCAGGCGGGGTTCTCCCTGTGCCTTCATCTGCTTCATATCGGTAGGAAGATACTTGGCATAGGCTGGGTCGCCCACCTTATTTATATAATATAGGTTCTGGAACTTCATCGCATTCCAGTTGGAGTCGCATCCCCAATACTGCCAGTCCTGCACGATGGCATCAGTAGGAATCTTCAGTTCGCGATACTTATCCAATACGCCAGCCAGTTCATCACTGGTCTTATAGCGTTCACGGCATTGCCAGAAGCCCATCGCCCATTTCGGGAACATCGTAGCCTGTCCGGTCAGTGCACGGATGCTGGCGATGACTCCATCCTGCGTACCATCCTTGTACATGAAATAGTAGTCGGCGCAGGTTCCCACTTCGCTGGTAAAGGAAGTGCATGATGGCTGGTTGCTATTGTTCTTGGATGCTACGATATCATTGAAATAGGTTTTTCCAGCATTGTCCCAGTAAAGACCATAGCCCTTCTCGCTGGTGAAATAAGGGATGGCGATGTAAGTGTTATGATTCCAGAGTTCAATATTCTGGCGACCACGCTGATTCATGTAAACATCACGCAACTGTCCCAGACCATAGATTGCCTCGTCGTCGGCAAGACGGAAGTCCTGCTCTATGCGGTACTTGCCCTTGTTGGCTTCATCCTTGCGGGTTTCCAGACGGGTCTTCGTGTCGGTAAGCAGCAACTTTCCATCCTTCGAAAGAAAGCGGATTTCGCCAGTCTGCTGGTTCAGTTCGACGGAAATAAAACCAGAGTTTATTTTTACAATATCTCCGTTTTCCTGTATTTGAACGTCCTTCATCTGCTGAGGTTTCAAGATGACAGAATAGCTTTTCTTCTGAACGGGAGCACCAAGTCCAGCATCAGATTTCAAGATGCGGACGATGGATGGAGAATAGAATTCGATGGTTACATTCTGCTGAGCCACCTGACGGGTGACAGACTTGGCAGCCGTACCTTTCTGGGTGCCTGCCACCTTTACGCTCTTGGCGCTGAGTTCACTTGGAACGCCAACTACAGCGAAGCCCAAAAGGGCAATGAGAGATAAATTCTTTAGCATACTTTTGTTGATTTTATTAGAGGGTTTATGATTTGTACTGTTCCAAATACTTAAGATAGCATTTCGACTGCAAAAGACTGCATCATCTGTAGAATACAGTTATCAGAAAGGCCCAGTCGGGTATTGAACACATAGAAATAACCGTTTGATGACATATGGTTTATTTCCCTTCATATTCTCAACTATTCCGTTTTATTATTCAAGAAATAAATCGGTGAACGGGGAGTACCATCCTTTACCAACAAGCCTTTGGCTATGAAGTGATTTATCCACTTTTGTGCCATATGGCGAGACAGTCCAAACAGTATCCTCATGAGTTTGATGGTGAGATAACGGTTCTTCTGGAAATATTCCTGCAATTTTGCCCAAAGCTTCTCTTCTGTAAAAATAGTTGAACGACTGGAATACTGGGAACGGACGAAATGGATATTTCTATCTATTTCCCTCAACAGCCCAGCCTCCGGACGGAAATTGATTCCCCGCAAACGTACTTCCTTTCCCGTAATCTTCTTATTTGGCTTATCCGCAGGCATTTCCAGGTTTACAGCAAGCGAGAAATATCCCAGTTCGGGAATATAAACCCTGCGTCCCATAGAAAATTCAGACACGACAATGTCATGAAGTTCAGACAACACTGCAGCCACATCACCCTTGGTGAGTGAACATCTTTGCTGGATGGTAGCTTCCAGTTCGTGAGCCGTCATCGCCTCATACTGCTTCAATCGAACGTATTTACGTTCCTCACCACTACCCTCAGCATTGGTAATAGTATAAACATCATACTTTAAGTCCATAGTTGCTTTGTTTTATTATCTTCTGCAAATATATGAAATAATCACAGAAGCTGTATCTATTGATCATAAGAATTAGATTTATTTAATAGTTGGCAATTGCCAGCAAGGTTGCTGGCATATGGCAGCAACCTTGCGGATATATGACAGCAAGATTGCCGGCAGCTGCCGACAACCACACAGAACTGTATTTAAGAAGTAAATAATACAGGTTTCTAAGACCATTAAAATAACTTATTCCAGTTTTGAAGTTCAGGAGTTAAAGGTGTTATCGCTCCCTACGGTCGCTGAGGAGTTAAGACAATAGTCTTTTTTAGCATAGTTTTTAAACTGAAAGACATACGTCTTAACTCCTTAACTTCCTTAACTCCTTTAACTTCCTGATATGCGAAAGTTCAGTAACTTATCAAATCATCATGAATTTATTGTTGTCTGAAATTCCATTTAGAATTGTCGCTGTTGAAATCAAAAGGAGCCAAGCCTGGGGTACAGTCGCCTAATGAAACCAATGCCAGTTTCTCTTCTGTGCCTGGTATAGCCTTCGGCATAATGCGATAGGTGCCATCGGTGAGCTGTTCGATGCGCCAAAGCTGGGCATCTTCACCAGTAAACTCAGGTTTGGCAATGACATCATGCTGAGCGGTTGCGGTAAGATAACGGGTAGTACCTTCTATGCAGATCTTATAATAAGGGCCACCCAGATAACCACCCTTTCCGGCAGGCATGATACTCCACTTCTGATGAGGACGGAACATGTAATCGTTCATTCTTACCTTCACCTCGCCCTTAGGCCATCCTGCTTCTACCTCCTTCAAGGTTTGAGGTTCGATGTTCTTCAAAGGTTTGGTTGGCTTTATCCAGAAAGGTTCGATATCACGTTGCATTCTCACGAAATCTACGGCAATCTCCAGGGCATAGCCTCTTCGTTCCGATTCTATCTCGTAGGTTCCGGCATGAAATTCATCACCAGCCACAGGCCAGTCGTTCTTCCACAACAAAGGACGGATGGCCAACACGCTTCGTCCTCCCTGTCTGAAATCAGACTCATAGTGGAACGACATCTTATCCACACCTTCTTCCTCGATATAGCGCCCGAAGTGACCGGGACCCGTCTTCAGATTATTGGCAGCAATCACCATCTTTCCACCGCCCTGCAACATCTCTCTGCCCACATTATCCACGTATGGACCGGTTATCTTTCGCGAACGTCCCACCACGATATTGTAGGTAGAATTAGGACCATCGCAACAGGTGCCATGAGTGCCGAGAAGATAATACCAGCCGTTGCGGTAAATCAAATCAGTAGCTTCACAGTCGATGGCGATATTGACGGGTTCGTTGCCTTCCATCCGCTTACCTGTCTTCGGATCAAGTTCTACCAGACGGATAAATCCGAAATAGGTACCATAGCTGAGCCAGAGTCTGCCGGTAGTAGGGTCGAGCAACAAGCCCGCATCAATGGCATCACAATCTTCATCATCCAATGAAGAAGCTACCACCACCGGTTCAGTATATTTGAAATCAGGCGATTTCGGATCGAGCGTTTTGTTCCACATCGTCAGGACATCACCACGATGACTGCCTCCCAATCCACCACCCGTAGCACTGTAGGCTACAAGATAACGGTCGCCAATCTTCAACACATCAGGAGCCGCTCCTCTTCCGGGACGAACAGCACCACCCTGCCAGGTCCAGCCATCCTCCGACCAGATTCCACCTTCACCCGTTCCAAAGGTATAATACTTTCCATCACACTGGGCAATGGTAGAAGGATCATGAATGAAAGGTTCGCCAACCTGGGCTTCTGCCTCGTAAGCAGAAGAAGACAACAAGGCAACCAAAGCAGCGGCATAAAGTTTCTGCTGAACAGCAACCGGGCTAAAATATCTGAAAAATATATTGTTCTGTTTCATAACTTTCTTTATTGATTGCACTACTTCACGTGAATAGACAGGTTTCTGACAGGCTTGCCCTGTCCGTCGATGAATCGGACACAGAAGTCGCTCATGCCAGGGCCATTGATGACTGCACCACGAAGGATATTTCTACCTTTCTTCAAGGTAAGCTTCTTAGAAACCACATCATCGCGAACCATCCTTCGGTCGCCTTCCAGCATCACCGCCTCCTCACCATTGAGCCACCACATGGAAGCACCATTCGAGCCAACAGCCAAGCGGACGTCTTTCATCTCCTCAGGGCAATCGATAATGGTAACCGCCCAGAACAAGACACCATACTTGGGTTTTTCGAACGAAGTAGCGAAACGGAAGAGTTTCACATTAAACAGTTTACTGTCCAGCGCATGCCATTTCAGTTTTTCCTTGCCCACCTTCACGACGGCTCCATCCTTAGGAACTGTTTCCATCTGTTTAGGGAAATACTGCGTATGGAATATCTCCTTCAGATAAGAATCAGTAAAAACGACATTGCTTTTGACTGGCATCGAGATTGGCTCCAGAAGCAACCATCTCTGTATAAAGCCAGCCGCATTGGGCACGACAGGCTGCTTGCCGACAGGTCCGAAATAAGGATTAATGTCTACAGGTAATTCCTTATTTTGGGCATCCGCAGAGGAATGCCCAAAAAGGAAAACACATAAACAAAACAATCTTACTATTTTATTGAAAAAGTTGTTCATAGACTATTCTTTTTATTTTTGAGGTTCGATAATCTGATAACGGCCACTCAGATGCATGAAAGCGAAGAGACGCAACAGTCCGTCGTAGTAGCCATCGAAGAAGCCTTCTTTATCTGGCTCATGCTTGGCATTCCAGAAATGACTGACGAATTCCCTGCCCTTCACATGATTGCTGACCAATGAAGCCGCAGCCGCAGTGGCAACAAAACCGATAGAATGGCGGAGCGCCTTAGGAGCCGTACCTGCCGGCAGAATATCTTCTACCATCGTTCCATCTACATTATACTGGTCCAGGAAAGAATCAATCCCCTGACTATACAGGAAGTTCTGCAGCGTATTGGCATATTTCTGCTGCCACTCCTTATCCTTACAAGCCCAGGAATAATCGAGCGCTATGTTCATTGGCACTCGCCATGAATCGTAGCGGAATGCATCACCCAGCAACTGCCCCGTCTTCATCAGACTGCCATCATAGTTGCAATAGTCCGGGTTCAAGCCCGTCTTCTCATTGATGCACTTATGCAAGAACTCACGGCTTTTCTCTGCACATTCCTTCCAGAACTGAGAACGTCCGTCGTTAGCCCATTTTGCCCAAACCTCGTAAAAGGCAGGGAGATGGTAAGAAGGATCGGTAAACTTCCCGCCCCAATGATCGGGCGTAAAGGTGATGAGCTGATGTTCAAGATTGATGAGCGGAGCTGTGCGGTCCATTCCCGCCTTCTGCATGCTGCAATCCAGAATATTCTGCGCTTCCTTCAGATAGTTGATGCCCGTATCATTGCCCCATCGGTTGGATGCAAAGATGAGCGAAGTTACGAAATAGAGTTCACCATCAGATGCGGCTCCCTGCGCATTTCTCGTTCCATCAGTCTTGCAGCTCCATGCGAAATAGCCCTTATAAGGTCCTTCCTGATGCTGCATGTATCTCTTGCTCCATCGCCAGAGGCGGTCGAAGATGTCCTTCTTATCAAACTGCACGGCAGCCATCATTCCATACGACATGCCTTCGGTTCTCACATCATTGTTCTTTATATCGCTGACATATCCCATGGAATCGCCTACTTCGAAATAAACCTTATTCTTACCATAGAATACATCATTGAATACTTCGTTCACCTTCCTGTCAATATCAGTCTGCTTATAGCCCATCTCGGCAAAGAGATTGCGATACTGATGAGTTTCGAAAGCACCCTTTTCCCAAGGCAACGCATCAAAGCCCAGCCAGTCAACCTCTACATCGGCACCACTCTGCAAGGATACGTGTAGAGCATGGACGCCTAGAGGAGCATGAAGCACCTGGGTACGGATATTCTTCCAGCCTGCCGACTTCGGAATCTTCACTTTAGCGATGATATTTCCCTTCTTGCCATCGGCTCTGACTACGAGCACACCGCCCTTTGGCGACTTGGCACGAACAGTGATTTCTTCCACCTTCTCATTACCGAAATCCACCTTATTATATATAAGAGCAGTATTCGATTTAGAGAAGAGAGTCTTCCATCCGGCAAAACAGTTGTTTTTATCCAGATAATCAATACCAATACCCTTGCCTTGCTGCGCAGAATAGCGGTCTATCTGAATGCGCGAGCGAGCGTTCGTCAATCCCACACCTCTTAGCGTAGGTATCACCTTCTGTATCGTTCCGTCAGGATTGAAGTTCAGAGAGTCGATTCGTACCGAGCGGTTCTTGTCGAACTTTGGGGAATAATCATTATGATGATAGAAGAGATACCACTGTCCCTGATATTCCACGATACTATGATGATTGGTCCAGCACTTCGTAGGCGACTCATCCATGATGATGCCCTTGAATGTGAAAGGTCCCATCGGATGGTCAGCCATGGCATAAGCCAGCGTTTCGGTGCCATTCTTTTCACGTACCCAAGGGAAGGTGAAATAATATTTGCCGTTACGTTCGAAGGCAAACGGTCCTTCCTTGAATCCTTCAGGCAATCCCTCTACCAGTTTGGGTTCCGAGGCAAGTTCCGTCATGTTTGGTTTCAGCTTAGCCATGTGCAAACCAGCTCCAGCCCAGTAGATATAAGCCTGTCCGTCTTTATCTATCAACACACAAGGGTCTATACCATGAACTCCCTCTATGGGTTTCCACATCGGCATAAATGGTCCTTCCGGCTGGTCGGCAACAGCCACACCTATTCCGAATCCCTTCTCCTCCCCTTTCGGAGCGGCAGGGAAATAGAAGTAATATTTCCCGTCTTTCTCTACACAATCAGGAGCCCACATCGTATAACTTCCGTCTTGTACCCAAGGTACTTTGTCCTGCGAAACGATGACTCCATGATCCTGCCACTCAGTAAGATTGGTAGAAGAGAAAACGTGATAATCTGCCATACAGAACCATTCCTTCAGTTTCTCGATAGGACTCGGAATGTCATGAGAAGGATAAAGATATACCTTCCCGTTGAATACGCGAGCCGTAGGATCAGCAGAATACTGTCCGCTGATAATCGGGTTCTGAGCCGAAGCTCCTGTCGATAACGCCAGCATCAAGGCACACATCCATGTTTTCATACGCAAATCCCTTTAAAGAAGAAAAAAGGGGGTGCTTCTTTTCAAAACACCCCCTAATTGGCAAACTAATCTATAGTTCTAAAAACGTTATATTTACAAAACAACTTCATGATTACCAACCAGGATTCTGCTCCAGGTTAGGATTCTTATCCTTCACGGTCTGTGGATAAGGGAAGAACTCATGCTTGCCCTCCTTGAAACCTACCTTGAAATTAGTCTCAGGAGTGTTGGTCGTATAGAAACGGCTGTTTGCTTCTGTTCCATGCTCCCAAGTTACATTCTGGTCGTCTGCCTTTGGAGCTCTGAAAACCTTATCAAACAAATGTGGCACGACTGTACCAGCCTTAGTCAAACGATCAATGGCCTTTGCATCCTTCCATCGCATGATATCGAACCAACGACAGCCTTCAAGCCAAAGTTCATATGACTTTTCTTTCTTCAACACATCCATATCAACAGTTTCACTGATTGTCTTGGAACCAGCACGTTTCTGAATCATATTGATATATTTCTTAGCTTCAGCCTGATCGCCTGTCTGAAGACAAGCCTCTGCATAATTGAGCAAAACCTCAGCGTAACGCATTACAAGATAATTATTCAAGCGAATGTTATCACCATATTTCATGCCTTCAGTATCAGAAGCTCTCATTATCTGCTTGAATGCCAACCAGGTAGAGTTGCCGTAGAGTCCCTGAAGAGGGTCATTGATGCCAATCTTGTCACTGGTTTTCTTCTGCTCGTCAGTCATATTATCGATTTCATCCTTGCCGTAAGACATATGATAAACCGCATCATCAATATGCTTTAAAGTAGCCTTCAAGCGATAAGAGTCACCATCATTGGCATAGAACTCGTCACCAAACCACTGAGGCACACCAAGGCCACCCCAGCCATCAACGCCGCCACAATAAACCTTGTTAGGAGAAGCAACAAAGTGATCAGCACGCCAATCCCAATAGTTGGTCTCCATCCAGCTAGAACGCTGAATCATACCACCCCAATTGGTCTTACCTGTATTATACTCGAAGTTGACTTCAAATACCTTCTCCTCGTTGGCATCACCCTCGATATGGAAGTTGTCGGCATATTGCTCACCAGGAACAAGAGCATACTTGCCCGAGTCTATAACCTTTTTAAGGGCAGTTTTAGCCTTGTCATACTGACCGGCAAACAAATAAGCCTTTCCGGCAAGAGCATATGCAAAGCCCTTGGTTACCTTCACTGCTCCATCCTTGTCATCCTTACTTTTACGCTCATCCAAATCGTTGGCAGCATTCTCACATTCCTGCGCAATCCACTCTATCAACTGTTGGTGAGTCATAGGATTCTCAGGATCCTTATCACAATTAAAAGGCTGTGCAGAAGCATCCAGAACATGAGTTACCAATGGTGGAGTACCCCAAAGATTAGCCAACAGGAAATAATCATAAGCACGAAGCACACGAGCCTCTGCGGCACAACGTTTCTGCACAGCAGTAGTAGCATCGGCAAAGTGATCGAGTACAAGGTTACAGGTATATACAGAGAGATAGAGACCTGTGTACATAAACTTTGGCACCTCAGCCTCAGCATCATAATAGAACTGATTGAGCATGATACCAAACGTATTATCACCAGAGTTGGCACCTGCTGCCAACACATCGTCTCCACACTCATTGACTATCAGTTTCAATGGAGTATAAATACCTGGACCACCACCATCGTGGTTACGTCCCATCACATTACACATAAAACCTTCGTATGCAGCAACGAGGGCTGCCTCTGCATCAGCATCGGTCTTATAGAAGTTCTCGGTAGGTATTACACCCTTCTGCTCAATGTCAAGCTGATCCTCACAAGACGTAATGAGCGTCATTGTTCCTGTGGCAGCAAGAGCCAATATTGTTGAAAATAATATTTTCTTCATTGTTTTTGAATATTAAAGGTTAGAATGTTACATTGATACCAAATACCACCTTCTTGGAAGTTGGATAAGTACCATTATCAAAACCACGAGAGGCACCACTGTTGATAGAAGCGGTCTCCGGATCAGCACCAGGATACTTGGTGATGGTGAAGAAATCATCCAGTGAGCAATATACACGAAGATTGCTGATACCTGCCACGCTAGTGATAGCCTTTGGCAATGTATAGCCCAACTGAATCTGCTTGATCTTGAAATACGAGCCACTGAACACAGCTGCATCAGAGCTGAAGAACTTCCAGTCTGTAGCAACCTTCTTCATATCAGGATACTTGGCATTGGTACGGTCTGCTCTCCAAGAATCCTTCCAGTAGGTATCAATACCGTTGATCAACGGACGGTCTGCAGAAACCATCAAGTTGTAAATCTTGTTGCCAGCAGCGCCTGTTCCAAATACGGTGAGGTCAAAGCCCTTATATTCTGCATTAAGAGTAATACCATAAGTAAACTTAGGAATAGCTGAGCCCAAATCCTGCTTATCTTCATCGGTTGGAGCTGAAGTTGTTTCGCCATTCTTATTATAATAGAGAGCGCTACCATCTTCGGCTACACCTGCATACTTGTAACCACGGAAATACCATACCTGATGGCCAGCCTCGAATGTAGGCTTAAGCTGGTTATTGAATCCATCAATACCTATTTCGGTCAAACGGCTTATAAGGTTAGAAACCTCCTTCACCTCATTCTTCAGAGTTGAACCATTTACGGTCACACTATACTTGAAGTCCTTGATGTTATCTCTCCAACCCAACTCGAAATCAAGACCAGAGTTAAGTACCTTACCTGTATTAACAACACTCTTGTTGACACCGATTTCTGGAAGAGGAGCAATCTCAATCAAGAGGTCTTTGGTAGTCTTGCGATACCAGTCAACACCCAAGGTAAGACGGTCGTTAAGGAAACGAGCATCAAGACCCAAGTCCACCTGCTCAGATGTCTCCCACGTCAAGTCAGGATTGGCAAGACCAGTTGGCTTGGAACCATAGGTAAGCTTACCATCACCGATAGACGGATTATACTGATAGAAGCTCTGGTTGAGTGCAATAGGAGAAGAATATGGATAACCGCTCAGGATATTGACGTTACCATTGCGACCCCATGATGCACGGAGCTTCAGGAAGGAAACGGCATCACGGTCGATATGATCCTTGAAGAACTTCTCGTTGCTGATAGACCATCCCGCAGAGAAAGATGGGAAGTTACCCCAACGAGCCTTCTTGGAAAGCTTCGATGTATCGAAGGCATCACGACGGAAGTTGAGCTGCAGGAAGTAACGGTTGTCGTAGCTATAGCTCAAACGTCCGAAGTAAGATAACTCTGTTGCATCTGAAGGAGCGTTACCTACATTCTTGGTTGCATCAGCCAACAAGTAGTTGATGTAATGGAAGTTTGGCTGATAAGATGTGAGTATGTTACCTCCTGTAGAACTGATGGAACTATTATCCCAATGATTCTTGGTAAACGACATACCTGCCATCGCACCCACTGTATGCTTGCCGAATGTATTCATATAGTTGGCAAAGTTCTCCCACTGATAGTACAAACCATTATTGGTATTCGCTTCAATGGTATAGTTTTCACTATGTGCCATAGATGATAACCAATATGGAGTCTCGTAGTTATGATAGTTACTCTGAGTGATACGATAACCTAAGCGAGAAGTAAATGTAAAGCCCTTGAATGGCTTGATATTGGCAGCAACGGTTCCACGTACATTGATACCAGAATTCCATGTGTCATGACGGTCGCGCTGATAGAGAGGGTTACCAGTAGCATCATCTACATATTTAGAAGTACCATAGTAGTCATTGTTATGGCTTGGATCTCTTGGAACTGGGCCACCGGCTTCTACCTGTGCCTTCATGCCAGGAGCCAAATCCTCCACATTACTGATATATGCTGGAGTCAAAGGATCGATAGAAACCACAGAGTTCAGCAATGAACCATAACCCTTGGTCACGCCCTTGGTCTTCCACTTTTCGAAAGATGTATTAGTAGTCACGTTCAACCACTTATAGATATCATAGTCGGCATTGATCTGACCAGTGAAACGCTTATAAGTATCCTTGCTACCTTTAACGATACCATCATTGTTCAAGATATTCAAGCTAGCGAGGAAACGTCCCTTACCGTTACTTGCCTGCAAGGTGAGACTATGCTGGTGAGCCAAGGAATTCTCAAACACCTCGTCATACCAGTTGGTATTCTGTCCATTATAACCGTTTTTCTGGAGCAAGGCATCATCAATATCGCCCAAATACTTGTGATACTCGATATACTCAGGAGCATCAAAAATCTCAGCCTTCTTTCCCAACGACTGGATAGTGAACTTGCTGCTATAAGAGATCTGTGCCTTACCGCCATTGGCAGCACCCGTCTTGGTTGTGATGATAACGACACCATTACCTGCCTGCGCACCATAGATGGCAGCAGAAGCGGCATCCTTCAATACCTCCATGCTTTCAATCATAGATGGATCCAGATACTGGATGTTATCCACCTTCAGACCATCGACAATGAGCAACGGACCGATATTACCACTATTAGAAGAATAACCACGGATACGGATATCGGCAGCCTCACCCGGACCACCCGAATTAATAATCTGTACACCGGCAGCCTTACCCTGGAGGGCAGCACCGGCATCGGTAGCTGACAAGCCCTTGATATCATCGCTCTTGATAGATGCAACTGCACCTGTCAGGTCGCTCTTCTTCTGAACGCCATAACCGATGACAACGACATCATTCAGAACTTTAGAATCATCCTTCAAGGTAATGGTAAGCATTTTACCAGCCTGAGCTTTCACGGTCTTAGGCTCCATACCCACATAGGTAATCGTTAATGTTGCATCAGGTGCAGCATCAATGCTAAACTTACCATCCAAATCAGTAATCACACCCAGCTTGCTGCCTGCAGCTTTCACTGTAGCACCAATGATAGGTTCACCACTTGGATCTGTAACTACTCCTTTTACAATACTCTGAGCCGACATCCCAGCTGGGAATAAACAGAGAAAGGATAGCAACGCTAACGGCTTTTCAATCTTTTTAAAGTTCCTCATAAGAGAATAGATTAAAATTATTTATTTTTATAAGTTTACGATTGTACATTTTAAATAAATAGCTTTCTTTGTTAAAGAAGCACGCTGCAAAATTAAGATTTATTTTGTTACATAGCTTTGTTTTATGTTACAAATACTTTCTGAAAAATAACAAAATCCCAAATGATACATTTGATAATATAAATATAACATTAAAAAATCCCGAAGCAGCCATGCCGCTTCGGGATTCAACTTAAAATATCAGCTTATTGATTTTTTGTCGTGTTACTTAAACAGATGAGGAACGAATTCCTTGAAACATCTGCGCCAGGTGAGCCACTCATGATGAGTGCCTGGAGAAACATAGACATCAAGCTTGATGCCCAGATCCTTCAAATCCTTCGCCATCTTCTCCGTGCCGAAGTTCTCTTCAGAACCGCAGCCCATGAACATATAGTTTATCTGACTGTTGAACTTCGCTGCATCGGCAAAAACGCCATTGAAGCAGGTCTTGACATCCACACCGAAAAGCGCTCCGCTGAAAGTTCCCAGGGCTGAGAACTTATCCAGGTTCGGCAACACGGTGTTGAAAGTCTGGCAACCGCCCCATGACAAACCAGCCATCGCACGATGGTTTCTATCAGTATAGGTGCGGAACTTCTTATCTACCATCGGAATCAGATCCTTGATAATCACATCGTAGAAAGAAGCACCATAGAGCTTGCGCTCCTCATCTACATCCTTGCCAGGACGTGGTACGAAAGGCTGCTTCACATCACCGCTCTCCATTACCACAATCATAGGCTCAGCCTTGCCTTCGGCAATGAGATTATCCATGATGTGCTGCATATAGCCCTGATGGCTCCAGCCCGTCTCGTCCTCTCCCATTCCGTGCTGCAGATAGAGCACTGGATAGCGCTTGGTGAGATTGGTTTCATATTCTGCAGGCGTATAAACCATGGCTCTGCGGAACTTGCCCTGAGATGCAGCATAGTAAGATACCGAACGAACCTGACCCTGAGCTACTCCCTGCTGAGGACGATAGTAGTTGCCTTCGGCTCCCTCAGGAACCTCCAGACCACTCGCCTCTCGGCAGCAGCCGAAATAGGTTTCGCTGGCTGGATCTACTACCTGTACACCATCCACATTCAGGAAATAATAGTGGAAGCCTACTACCAATGGGTCAGAAACACCATACCAGTCGCCATCCAGATCCTTCTTCATCGGATACTTCTTTCCGCAGATGTCGAAGATTACCTGCCTTGCCTCCGGTGCGTGAAGCTTGACGTAGGCACGGCGGTCTTTGTCCACACGCGGATAGTTGGCATCCGGAATGATACCGAGCAGCGAGAGCATCATGTTGGCATAACGCTTACCCATGGTGCGATAGCTTTCGGCAATGAAATGCAATCCGTCGCCACGCTGCGGACATCCCTTGGAAGAGATGACGTGGGCAGTAGGGATGGTCTTGGCGATGTCATCCACAATGGCGATATGCTGCCAGCAGCTGCCGCCCTGGTCTTTCTGAACGGTTTCGCCCACGAGCAAAGGTACATCTTCTGCCTTCAGGTGCAACTCTTTCAGAATATCGTTATACACGGTCTTCACACGGTTAGGCCAGTTGGCATCGCCATTGTTGGTTTCACCCTGATGCAGCAGGATACCCTTGATAACGCCCTGCTTCTGGGCAATCTTGGCAAGTTCGATGAGTCGGGCGTATGGATTGCCGTCATACTTGGAAGCGAAGTTCTTCATCCAGTCGGGCTGCTTCTTCAGGTACGCCTTACAGGTACGCTTGTCGAAGAGGTCGATGCTGGCACCGCCCACCGCCACGGTGATGGTTCCCACCTTGATGCTGTCTGGCAGGTTATCCACCATCTTTCTTCCGAAATAATCTACAGGAGTAAGGCCAGTGTCTGGTCGTGCCTGAGGAGGAACGGCAGTATGCCACTGTCCTTTTTTCCATCCAGCCTTTTCATCATCCACGGCATACATTGCCATGAATCTTGGATTCACACCTGTTCGGTCGATGTCTTCGATGGCGGCATTACCCTCCATGTTTGACTGTCCGAAACATAGATAAATTTGAAAATTTGGATCGGGGCTTACATTGCCCCCATTACTTGCCTGTGTCCCCATAGGAAGGCACAGATTCATGAAAAAAAATACGATAATTATTAAATGTCTCATTTGTTATATGTTAAATATCAATTACTGAATTATCTTTTTTCTATTTCTGATAAGATTGCCTTTATAGTTATGTTTATCGCTGCCCAGAAAGGTTGAATGTCTCGCCAAGTTTTGAGGGATGGGACAGTCAGGGGTGGTGGGTTCATTGTATATCTGGTTTAAAATAGCAATATGTTCGTTTACTGACCTGTCATCGTTTTGGGCGGATGATGACCCTTCTGTAACTGGTCAGTGCCGGAGTCCCATTGTCTGTCACTTCACAGATTATATGCAGTTCTTTTCCTGCCGCATCCTGGGGGATACGTAGAAAGGCATTAGCTTTGTCTGCCTCTCTGATACTTACCGTTGAGGTGTAAGTACCCGCTTCCGGCAATATCCACCAGTGGAATGTCAGTTTATCTTTATCCGGATCCACAGATTTTGAAGCGTTTAATTGGAGTTCCTCTTCTGTTTCTGGTTCAATTATAATCGGGTTCAATCCCTTTTCACCATTTACGATAACTATCGGGTTACGGTTTCCTTTGCCGTATGCAGCCCAATCCATACGTGCCATGAAGTTGGCGAATATTGCGGGATAGAAGTATTTTTCATATTTCTCCGATATGCATCTGACTGCCGGATCTGCATTTGTGTAACATGTTGTCAGACTGTCTGGTGACAGTCCCCATCGGAAATAGCCACCCCAACCTGCCTGGCTACATACGGTCGGATCGTTTAATCCATTTGGGGTTACATGTAGGAAAGAAGGAGTGTCGCCTTCCACTCCGTATTTGTTTTTCGGATATATTTTCCCTAGATTCCCGTGATTTTGTATATGAGTTGCGTATTCGTTCCAATTCTGGCTTCCTATGGCGTTCTGCACGATCCAGGCGCTGTCGTCCCAGAAAAAGCGGATATCCTTGCCGCAAGTCTTGCGGATCCATTGATGAGAACTGAAGGCATAATCCACAGGGGGACCTCCGCATACATCTTGGTCTGTAATTGTATAAACACACAACTTATTCAGAAACTTTCTAACTTCCGTTTCGCTTCGTTCCTGCCTGACAGTCCATATCGCTTGAGCCAGTGTATTTGCACCGCCCCAAACCATAACCCATAAGGGACGGTCGTCCTTTTCGTCAACCAGGTCGATAATCATTTGGTTACCTTGTGAGCGATTCTCCTCTCCAAGTTTGCTTACGCCTAAATCTCTGCTGCCAAATGCAGTCCTGCTACGCAAATAGGCAGCACTTGGCCAATAACCCAACGTTTGTTTGCCAGCTTCCTTTTCTACTGGCAGGAAACCCTTTTGTCCGGCTCGTTTCATTAGATTCGGTAGATCCTCCTCGTAGGCATTAATTACTTTCTGCATGTTTTCCATCCATTCGTCCGGATAAGATCTCCCGCAGCTGTTCCATCCTCCTGTCGCAACCAGTCCCTCTATTTCATAAAGGTCAGCATGGACCAGCAGGCGGACCATTGATTCCATATCATCGGGTTCAAGGTCTGTCGGTGCAATATCCGTAAGTACGACAATACGTGGTTTCAGGGAGGAATCCGCAACTTTTTTCGCTGCAGTTTGCATTGAACATAGAAGCAAGATGCCCAGCATTCCAGCGATTTTCCATTGTAGTTTAATAATATGTCCCATAGTCCTTAATTACGCAACACTATTATAAATTAAACTTTTTAAACACCTGAGCAGCAAAAAGTTCTTGAACAAGTCAAGCGGCAGAGCCGAGCGGCCCAGGATTTTGCCATGTCGAAGAATTCACTTATCTTAGTGTTGCAAAAACAAACAAGAGAATCCAACGATAGCACAGCTTCCATGCAAAGTCTCCTCAGCGCGGGATACGTACAGGAAGTTAAGGAGAGTGCATCATAATGGGCAATGCACCCTCCTTGTCATCAGGAAGGTATCATTTGAACTTCCATTCGTCGAATGTGATATTGTTTCCTTTCAGGACAAAACAGAGGTCCATTGTGCCTGTCATATTCTTTTGAAGTTGGGATTCTATGAGTTTCATTTGCGGGGTACCAACTTTGATTGAAGCTATGACTTCTCCGTCCGGCCTATCCCGGCGAACTTCTATGATTCCGTTTCCGGATGCCTTAATTTCCAGGCTGGAAGGTACTTTGTTGAATTCCACACCTCTGACAGCAATGATGCCAGTCTTGTTGGGAACGGTAACGGCATACATGTCCCCGATGCTTTTTCCATTTGTGAACTTGACGCCTTGTGTGGCAGCTGTGGTTTCGGCCTGCTGGATGATGAACGGATTCATAGGCTGTATCTGTTTTACGCCTTTCAGAGTCTGATTACCCATGTGGATATTCACAGTATTCTCGTCAACTTGTATTTCATCGACACAAACATTACGAAAACCAGCTGTTGTATTGAAACTATGTTGCAAACTCATTGTGTGATAGAATACATACCATTTCCCGCGGAATTTGTGTAGATGTGTATGATTGTTGCTGTAGTCAAATCCATAATCTCCAGGGTTTTTCATATAGTTGTGCTGGTATTTCCAACTTTTGGTTACCAGCGGAGTTTTGCTAATCATGTAACTCATGCAACAGGTGGTTGGTTTCTCTGTCGGGAGAGGCCAGTCGCTAAAATCTTGCCAATCTATGTTATAAGTATAAACGTATGTGCCGTTGATGTAGTTTAATTCGTTAGCTTCGAAATGATGGGGAGCCCGAATGGGCTTTATCGGGCCATCCACACTAATCATGTCTTTTCCCAAACGCATAATGCGAGCACATCCTCCGCCTACTGTCAACCAACCTTTTCCTTTGTCATCGATGACTACACCCGGATCGAAAGCAGCTTTACATTCTCCTGCTATGCCGGGAGTGTTTGTGTCTACCAAACTATGATTCAGCGGGCTTGACCACGGTCCTATGGGGGATGTGGATGTCAGCACTGCGGTTCCACCCCCGCTATTGGAGAAATAGAGGTAGAAGTGAGTCTTGCCGTCCGCTTCCTCACGTTTTGCGATCGACGGTGCCCATGATGTTTGTATCCATGGGGCGATGCTGTCTGTTTTAATAATTCCGTGATAGGTCCAGTTTGTCATGTCATCGGAAGACATCATCACCAGAGATTTGATGTATTCGTAGGAGTTTTTTCCGTAACCGCCTATTGAATCATATTGTTGCTGATCGTTTGTTGCATACACATAAATTCTGCCATTATATTCTACTGCAGTTGGATCCGCTGTAAACATAAAATCCAGCAGGGGATTTCCATCTCCTGTGGTGAGTTTTGGGGATACGTCCGGCATGGTTACATAAGGTACGGAATCATTTTGCAGGGACTGATTTTCTCCGGCCTGCGCATTTTGCTGATGAGATATCATACATGCAGCAATGACCATTGATAAAATGGAGGTCTGGATATTTTTCTTTTTCATACGTAAACTGTTATCGTCCTACATTAATATAGAACTTATGTTTTACACTAAATTTATATTTATGTGAGTATTTGTCACTAGAAAGAATAGCACCCATAATACCTATGAATGTTATGTTAGTCATGATAGTCTTGGCGATATCATCCACAATGGCGATATGCTGCCAGCAAAGTAAATAACTTTTTTCATAAGCACAATTTGTTATTAAGTTAATAAATTCAGTTATAAGATTGAGAGGTTACTCTAATCTGTTGGCAAAGATAGTATAAAAAGTCAGTTATAACTTTATGTGGTGTTACAAATAGTTTATGAAAAAAGGGAAAAGGGATATAAAATAATCTATTTCCTAATAAAGCAACATTTTATACTATATAAAAAAGGTTGACCGTGTCATCACAACACAGCCAACCTTAACGACTAACATCTTTTTTGGGTTAATCTTTGTATGATAAAACCTAAAACTAATGTCTTTTAGAGTAATTACTTGGCGTCGTTCCAATATTCAGGAGCGCCAAGACCAGCAGCAAAACCTGCATAGGTATGCTTGCGAAGATAGTTGAGATCCCAGAGACCAGTAGGCTCACCCTTGCGCCAACCTGAATCCTTAGGAGAATCTGTAGCACACCACTGAGTGATGCCATACTGCTGAGCAGCAGGAATAATCTCGAAGTACTTCTGGAGAACGAAGGTGTAGAGGTCACGCATTTCCTTGTGTTGTTCCTCGGTCATCTGATCATAAGTTACAGAATTGCCAGCGGCATCGACGTAACCCATATCAAGTTCAGAAATCTTGCAAAGCTTGCCACTTTCCTTCATCAACTCCAACATCTTGACGATATGATTTTTCTTATTTTCCTGAGTCTTAGGATCAGCATAGCAAGAGATATGCATCTGAGATGCGATACCATCAATCTTGGTAACACCATCAGCCTCCCAATCCTTGATCCACTGAATCAAACTCCTCAACTTGCCATTGTCGTCCCAATCACTCTCCAGGTTATAATCATTGATGAAGAGTTTCAATTTCTCAGGGTCACCATTATGGTCGGCGAAACTCTTGCGAGCATCAGCCACGGCTAAGCGAACATAGTCGAGGTCGCCAAGATAATCCTGCCAGTAGAAATTGTTCTTTGCATCGTCAGCTGAAACGTTGCCTCGTTTAGCAGACTGCAAGTCGTACTTGCCATCACCATCTTTATCGGCACCAGAAAGGGCCTCGTTCACAACATCCCAAGATGTGACATAACCATCAGTAGCCTCCATCATACCATCAATCCAAGTTCCCATGGCAGTGGTAAGAACATTTTTCTTCTCTTCATCGGTGAGAGGAATGGAGTTGAGATTCTTGACCTGACAAACCTGAACAGAATGTACATCCAAAGTAGCATCTGCAGTCTGTGGTTTCAAGATAATATCATAATTACCTCCAGCAATATTAGGCATCTGAAGTTTTACGTTATGACGACCAGCAGAAACAGGTACTTTTACAGTAATAGCCTGATCACTGGCACCCCAACCATTCTGCATAGTCAATTCTACTCCACTAGCATCCTTTGAAGCAGACAAGTCAAGATAAACCACATAATTACCCTCAGATAGCGTATTGTTGCTACCTGGCATAACAAAGAACTGAGACCAAGCTCCTGTTGGAACAAAATGGATAGCACCATTCACAACAGGTGGTTCGCATCCCATAGCATAGAATGGGAAAGGTCCATCAGTATAGGTTTGCTCATTAACTAGTTGTTCTACCTCGACAGATGCGGCTGCAGAAGCCACCTTGATGGTACAGCCAGTCGGTGTCCAACCATGAGCCGACTCTTTTGCAAAGTCTCCATTTTCAATAAGATTCTCATCAGAACCAGCTTTCGTCAACTTAAAGTCATCGCAAGAAATGGTTCCTCCTACGTTACCGAACACAAACTGAAGCTTATCAATAGGGAAATTGGCAGTAAACTCCCAAGTCAAAGTAGAATAATCGTTAGTGATGTCATAATCAGCCATATACTGAACATCATTACTACCACCCCATTGGTTTTTATTATCACTTGCTTCCCAAATAGGCCAAGCAGCAAAAGTTCCACCATCCGAAGCCTTTACCTTAACGGACATCACGTAACTTTGTCCCTTAACCAATGCCTTAGGCAACACATAACTAATCTGTTTATCCCATTTATTGACACCAGCTTCGCCACAAGCAATCTCCAAGTACTTGTTTCCACCATTTGGGTCAGGTGGCAACTCCTTATCCTTGATAAGATTTTTGAGGTACTTATTGGCTGCCTGAGCATGCCAAGCCAGCGTATGACCATAAATCGTCATATCTGCATCTTGCGCATTCTTGACGAACTCCTTGACTAACGAAAAATCCATACTGCCATCATTTTTCACACAAGAAGCCATTTTCATGGCATTACCAGCAGTCATTTCATTGAAATTGCTACCAGCAAGGCAATATACAAGTCCCTGCTTGTTGAATTCGGCTGCTTCGAGCGCAATGCCCAACTTAAAGTCGGGATTGCACTTGCCGGCAGCTTTCATATCTTCCATGTATTTCTTCAAAGGCTCGTAGTTATTCAGATACTGATAATCCTTCAAATTCTTGGTCATATCAGTTCTGTACTCCGAGAACTTGTCATCAGCACAAGAAGACAAAGCCAAGAGAGCCATCAAGCCTAAACCTAAATTAATATTTTTCAATTTCATAATAATCAAATTATTAGAATGACACTTATCTATCAAGAATATTACTTCTTGATATACTGAGGACTGAATTGAACAACACCATTGGTGTTACCACGAGTCTCGGCAACGAACTGATCGGATGTTTCCAATGCAATACCAGAACCGAAATCAACCTTGTAATTGAGAGTCAGGATGTCACGATCCTTGTTACCCCAAGCCAACTTAGCTCCCTTTTCAACAAACTTTCCTGAACCAGAAGCAGTCATACCCTCTGTATCAGAAGTAACGGTACAATTACCATTATCATCGAACGTAAGTTTCAAGTTGCAAGTGACCTTAGAGCCGTCAGCTTTATTTACAGAGACTTCGAAATTACATTCCTTCAAACTCTTGGTTGTAATTCGACTCACTTCATCCTTTTCAAGAGTTGCACCTTCACGCTTTACCTCTTTAGTTTGTCCATTCTCTGTAATCTTGTCAGTTCCTCTACGGAAATAATAGCCATCCCATGGATTCATAAACCTAACGCAATAAAGGATATAATCCTTAGGAACAACAGACCAAGCTGAAGCATCAGTACGAACAGGAGTTGAACCTGCAACGGCAGGAGAACCCGAAAGAATAGAATCGGCTCCCACCATTTCCTTGATGCGAACTGGGATTACATATGTATTCTTTGCACAATCAGGGTCAGCAAAAAAAGCATCCTCCAACTTAACCTGAAGACGTCCCTGCAATTTCCCATTATACGCAACCGTCTTGGTAGGAATTGTATAATAATTGCTAGGCATTGGCTTTACAGGAGTGACTCCATCCTCAAAATACAGATTGTCACACAATGAATTATCAACATCTACATTCAATGTGATGTTTTTTCCATTATATGCTCCACCCATTGTAGATACGATATACAATACATGATTGTTATCATCCGTATTATCTCGATTCTCATCATTGCCTAAAACTACAGAACGTTCGATATACTGATAAGGATAATATACAGTAGTACCGCCCTCATAATCAGGAAATTCTTGGTCGCCATTCTCACAAGAGTTAAAGCCTAAAGCCAAGATTCCCAATGCAGCCATGGACAAATATTTGCTTATCTTCATTGTTTTCATCATTTTAAATATTAGTCGTTATTTTTTACTTCCCAGCCCTTATTCTGCTGCAAGTTGCTCCACTTCAACATTTCGCTCTGTGGTATAGGACCGTAATACATGTAATCTTTATAGCTGCGATCCTCAACCTTCATGTCTTTGTATGATGGGACACCAGCCTCTGAAGTGATTTCAACACCACGCACAGCCTCATTTAGAGGAGCTTTCCAACGGCGAAGGTCACTAAAGCGCTTATTTTCAAAACAAAGTTCCAAACGACGCTCGTTGCGAATCAACTCACGCATTTTCTCTTTGCTACCAGCGCACTCATCCAAGTATGGATCCTCGCCAAACTCGCCAACTCCGGCACGCTCACGGATTGCCTTGATTACATCGTAAGCTGAGTAGTTATGAGATCCCTTACCCTGTGGTCCCCAAGCCTCGTTGGCAGCCTCAGCGTAATCAAGGAATATCTCAGTATAGCGAATATACACAGGATAATGATACTGAGCATTCTTTGCATTAGGGTCAGGATTACAATCCTCACGCAACAGCTTTTTCATGTAATAGCCTGTACGAGTAGAATTGGAAATCTTATTCAAACCATCATTGTTATTAGCCGTCGTAATGTCTGTATGAATGGTCTTTCCCTTATAAGTACTACCATCATGAATGATATAAAGGTCAAGACGAGGATCTCGATTGCTGTAAGGATTCAACTTATCATACTCAGAACGAGCATCGGTGATAGGATAACCATTTACAGCAGGGAATGCATCGACCAGATTCTGAGTTGGGTTGATTCTACCCTTACCATAAAGAGACGGAGGGAAATTATCAGACTCTTGGTTCAGACCAAGATCCCAGTCATCAGAACCATTGGTACGACTGCCACGCCAAAGAATTTCAGCAGGACAAGCACCTGAGCCAAGCGCATCGATTTCCCTGGTTTGCATAAACCAATTATTACCTGTAGCAGACAAACCATTCACACCATTGATACGGTCAAGAACGGTAGCTGCATCGTCAGCAGCCTTAGCATAATCCACGTTTGTACCTTCTGAGAAAGCAGGACTAGCTGCAAGCAAAGATACCTGTGAGCGAATAGCCTCAGCGATACGACCGCTGATACGACCACGCATAATGGTACCAAACACACGGTTGTAGTCTCCTGCGGTCTTTACTCCGATTTCCTTATACTTGGCAGGAACATCGTTATCATCTGTCAAATCATTGTAATCAAGAGGGAGAAGCTTGGCAGCCTCGTCCAAATCGCTATAGATTTGATCCAAGCACTCTTGGAATGTATTACGTGGCTTGTTGAAATCATCAGTAGAAGTCTCTGGTTCTGTCAAATTAGGAACGCCAAGCAATTTGCCATCGGCTGTCCATCCACCATGATTCATCAAAAGATAATACAAGTTGAGAGCTCTCAAAGCATAAGCTTCACCTTTACGGCTATCACAATACATCTTACGGGCATTCTCGTCCTTTGCCCAGTTTACCTTATCTACCTCCTGAAGGAAGATATTGAGATATTGGATACAAGCACGACCATTTGTCCATTTAGACATAGGATCGTTATTAGCAGTCCAAGAACCTGTAGCCATCTTGAGAAAGCCATTTGTCAAGTCATTGCTTACAGCGTCATCTGTAGCAACATCAGTAACACTCTTGGTATTGTAAGGAAGCATCGCATAACCATATCCCAATAGTCCCTGAGCGTATGTTGGCTCATTGTAAATCTCATCCAAGCCACGGTTGTTTTCCTCTGCAGGCTCGAAGAGATCTGAGCAAGAAGCCAAGGTAAGCGACATTGCTGCTAATATAAATATATTTTTTACTTTCATTTCTTTCTACATTTTAAAATGATTAGAATGTTGCCTTCACACCTATATTATAATAGCGTGTCTGAGGCGCAGACCCAACGTTCATCTCTAAAACTTCGCGCTCTCCTGAAATGGTAAGCAAGTTAGCTCCGCTTACGTATGCCGACAACCCCTTAAGCCATGTCTTTTGGAACAAAGTACTAGGCAAGTCGTAAGTTATCTGGACCTTAGCCAAGCGGAATGCATCTGTCTTGTACATCCAGAAGTCTGATGTCTGGAAGTTGTTGTTACCATCAAGAGATGTCAAACGAGGATAGGTTGCAGTCTCTTTGGTTTCCTCTGTCCATCGGTTACGAACTACAGCAGAATATTTGCTATCGCCCTTTACCCACCAATAAGAATTATTCTTGACTCCCCAAGCACCGAAGTTACCGGTACCAAGAGCGAAGAAGGTAAAGTTCTTCCACTTAGCTGTAAGATTGACACCAAGCGTGAATGGTGCACCGTACCAACCACCCTTACCCAAGAAGACTTGGTCGTATTGGTCAATTTTATTATCACCATTTACATCCACATACTTGATGTCACCAGGTTTAACTGTTCCACCAAAATAGCTTTGGTCTGGAGAATTTTTGACTTCCTCCTCGCTTTGGAAGAGACCTGCGCTCTTGTAGCCCCAAATGCCATCAAGTGCCTTTCCTTGTCTGTTCTGATACTGCTCTACGTTGTTCTCATCTCGTTTGGTAGCCTTGGTTGTATAGTAAGTACCTGTCACACCAAGTGAGAGATCCACATCACCTACCTTCTTATTGAAGTTGGCAGCGAAATCAAATCCAACTCTTCGATTATTGTTGTAATTAAGTACAGGCATAAACGAAGCCGCTGGATAACCAGTATTCAAATGAGATGGATAGAATGTTGGCGAAGAGATGATATAACCCTCCATCGAATTGATGAAGAAACTTGCATCCAATGTCACCAATTTCTGCCACAAGGATGTCTTGAAATTCAGAGACAACTCTTTGCGCTTGATAAAATCAAGGTCTTTGTTCTCACCTCTTTTTGAATAGGTGTATTTATCGCCAGATCCATCATACCATCCATAGCCGTAATCAGAAGTCCAAATACTCTGATAGAGATAGTAGCGATTGTCACCATTTGCTATATCAATATCCTCATTGATAATACTACCTGATACACTAATCATCATGTCATCTACCACCTTGGAATTCTTCAAGAAAGACTCATTCTTGAGTCTCCAACCCAAAGAAAGTGATGGTGAGAGAGCCTCACGATGACCTGGAGCCAACTGGGCAGAGTGGATGGCAGCTAATCCAAAATCTGCGTAATACTTCTGGGCATAATTGTAAGAAGCATCGAATGCAAGATTGGCACTAGAGTTCTTATGATACTGTCCAGACTTCGACTGCTGGAAGCCAGAAGCTATCAACATTGCCGACAGATTGTGAACCTTGTTGAAAGTATTGTTGTAGTTTAACTGACCAGAGAAAAACATGGTCTGGTTATCTGTACTTCCACTGATGTTCTGGTTGCCAGACTTTTTATCCTCACCTTCCTTCTTCAATGCGACAATCATATCCTTGCCATCGATGTTAGCCCATGTTGGGATATAAACAGCATAGCTATTATCGAAAGAAGTATTATAAGAGGTGGCATAGTCAACTGCGAAATGAGTCTCGAAAGACAAGCCCTTCAACACCTTGTGCAAGTTGATATTGACACCCGTATCAAACTGGAATTGACGACTAGTAAATTTACTACTTCCTGCAGAATAGATATCAGCAAAAACATTAGAGGAGTTTGCCTGAGTACCAGCAAGGAAGTATTTGCCATCAACCAACTTCGCAACGCTCATCAAGTCCCAAGCAGCCTTAGCATTAGGGGCTATCATATCTGTAGAGATAAGAGGAGCTGCATTCTGTGGAAAATTAGGACGCCAAGTAGCAGCAGCATCCCAGTAATTACCCTTTGCAGAATGAGAATCATAGAAGGTTGCACTGGAGTTGACCCAAGCCTTAATATCATCAGTAATGTCTATATCCACATTACCACGAACGCTGAAGCGCTGGGTATTATTATTCTTTGCCTCACCAAACTTGATATAATCGCCCTGGCGATAATAGTTGATATTGCTATAGAAATGAGCTCGCTTACCACCACCGCTGATTTCTGCAGTAGCCTCATAACGGCTGTTCATCTTTCTGAGATAATCAGAAGAATAGAAATCGAGATTAGGATAACGATAAGGGTTCAAACCTGCTCCATGATTATAGATGTCCTCAGTAGAATAAAGTTCAGACAGACCATCATTACGACGAGCCTCGTTATAGAGAGTCATATACTCTGCACTGCAAAGATACTCTGGATAAGACATTGCTACATTCAAACCTGCATTAGCCTGCACCTCGACCTTCAAGCCATCATTATGACCACGCTTGGTGGTTATGACTACAGCTCCCTTGGCAGCCTTGCTACCATAGAGCACCACAGCCTGCGCACCCTTGAGGAAAGATATCTGTGCAATCTCACTTGGTTGAACGTTGTTAGCTTCACGAGGCACACCATCTACCAAGACGAGATAACCAGCGTTGTCGGCATCCATACCCCAGAGAGAATTGCCATTCCAACCACCTACATAACCTTGCATATTGTCGAGGCTATAAGTATGGTAGTTCTTCTTCATCAAGTTCTCTACATCGACTACAGACACACCGCCCAAGAGGTCATCCTTGGCTACCTTTCGGTAAGCCACCTGAACCATCTCCTTGTCGGCACTGGCTGTGTCGGATTCGCTTGTCTGTGCAGTCTTGGCATTGGCACCAAGAGGAGCCAAAGCCACAAGACTTGCTACAAAAAGCTTATAATTATATGATTTGAATATTGAATTCATACTATCATTATTCATTTAGTATTACTAATTTATAATTTTAAACCTTACCAGCCTGGATTTTGTCTAAACTCTGGATAGAGCTGAGTCTCCTTGATTGGCAATGGGAACCAATAGTGCTTGGTACCGAAATTACGAGTCAATATCAACTCTCTGCGATAATTGGCAACCTGAGCGTCCTTAGGATCATGATTCTTAAAGAAGTCAGCACTTTCCACACGATCAAACTCCTGTGAGAATTTTTGATTATATGGTGCCTCTGTCAGAAGCAACCAACGCTGCAAGTCACAAAAACGGAATCCTTCGAAAGAAAGTTCTACCTCACGCTCACGACGAACCTCGTCCATGAACTTATGGTTGTCTGCAACAAATTCTGCAGCAACATGACCAGCACCACAACGGTCGCGAAGAGTATTAATTGCATCTTCTGCGGTCTTACCAAAGTTTGAAGACTTTCCAGAAGCACCACCGAATGCAGCACAAGCCTCTGCATACATCAAGTATATGTCTGCAAGACGCATATATGGCAAATAGCAGTGGAAAGCTGCACCCCAGTCGTAATCTTTATCCACTTCATTACAAGTATGAGGCACCAACTTCTGAATGAAATAACCCGTACGGCTTGCATTTGCTACTGGGCGCATATTACCACCCGTATATAATTGGCAATACTGTAAATCTGCATACTGACCAGGTGATCCGTTCAAATACTTAAAACCATCAAAGACGATATCGTGGTAGAAACGGGGATCACGATTTTTGAAAGGATGGGCAGGGTCGAAACCAGACTTTGGATTAAGTACATACTGACCATTCTCAACCAAATAGATTGGTTCTCCGTTAGCCATTCCATAAGCCTCTACAAGGTTGGCCGTAGGTTGGTGAATGACATTATCATGAGCAACGACTTTCTGTACCTTAGGGCCAAAGACCTTAGAGGTGTTCCAGTTAGAGCCATTGAAATCAGCAGATGGACCACGGAAGATAGCTTCAACCGTTCCAGGCATTTTCCAGTTCTGCTTCTTGGTATAGAATATATCAGAAAAACAGCTATTGGCATCAGCAGATTTCTCATGATTATAGATGTCTGAGTACTTAAACTCTGCCAATGCATATTGTGTCTGACCAGCTTCCACAAGAGAGAGCAGTTCACCAAAAACCTCAGCTGCCTTCTTAGCATATTCTTGATCATAATCATAAGTCTTGCCATTCTTGCTGGCACCAGTCTGCGCACCATTCTTCATCAAAGGACTAGCAGCCCAAAGATAGGTTTTACCAAGATAACCAAGAGCCATGATCTTATTGATGCGAAGATCATTCTTACCTTGTGTGGCAGCACCTGCAGAAGTCTTATCCCAATTAATAGGCAACAAATCGGCAGCCTTGCGGAAATCTGCTGCCGCTTTATCAGCGCATTCCCGATAAGAAAGGCGTGGCAAATTCAGCTCAGCATTGGCATCGAGATAAGTATCCACATAAGGCATACCACCAAAATACTCCATCATTTCCTCATGCCACCATGCACGGAAGAAATAGAGCTGACCCTCTATCAGTTTTTTCTCTTCAGCACTTCCAGTCACAAACTTGTCGATATTCTGTAAACCGAGATTACATTTTCTGATGCAATACCACGCATGGTTCCAAATACCGTGTGCGAACTTATCTGTGGAAGTAGAAGAACCATCACGCTTTAGCCAGTTACCAGTAGTTTCCCATGCACGGAAGTTACCTAAATCAACCTGATGGGTCATTCTATTATCAGCCTCAGGATTGAAGATTTCATCATCACCCCAGTTCCATGAAGGACAATAGTTACATTTCTCTTTATCAGGGATACAGTTGTATATTTCCTCAACGAAACCTTGGAAATTACGGAAATTGGCAAAGGCATCGTCTGCAGAAACTGTTGAGTCTGGCTCCTTGTCCAAGTAGTCTTGACAAGAACTCAGCGAAGTACCGAGAGCCAGCGAGACGCATCCCGTCAACAATAATGTCTTTATCTTATTTTTCATCTGAATATTTTTTTTATAATTACAATGAGAATTTAACACCTAAGTTGAAGCGGCGAACCGTAGGGTATGCTCCCAACCAGCCACCACCACCGAGGTTTGCCTCACGGTCATCAGGCATACGAGTCCAGAGCCAGAGGTTATTACCATTCAAGTAAATCTTGAGGTAGTTTACGCCTAATGCCTTAATCCAACCCTTGGTCCAGGTATAAGCAATCTCGACATTCTTCAAACGAATGTAAGAGCCATCATACATATACTGTGTACCATCGAAGTAACTTGAAGCAGTGGCACCCCAACGAGGGAGGACACATTCTGCATTGGTTTGATTCTTATTCCACCAAGTACCAATATCATAAACATTATCAAGCTTATTACCAAAGCTTCCCAATCCTACGTCACGGGTCACATTAGTTACTCCATAGAACTGAGCGAAAGCAGAGAAACCCTTCCATTCGAAACCAATAGTAGCATTATAGGTGTTCTGCGGACTACTACTATAACCTACAGGAGCCGAGTCCTTGCTATCAACTACACCATCACCATTGAAATCAACAATGTAATAGTCACCAACCAAACGGTGATTGTCATTGGAGTCGTGCGCCGGAGAACCTATCAAATCATCAATATTATTGATAAAGCCCCTATCTATATAAGAGCGATACTGATTCATGGCAAATCCTGCCTCCTTTTGATAATTTGGAGTAAGGATGGCATCATCCTTCAAAATTACCTTATTCTTGGCATGGGTCATATTGAAATTACCCCAGAGTCGCAAGCCATTAGCAAACACCTTATTAAGTTTCAATTCCCACTCGTAACCACTGGTACGAACCTTACCTTTATTAATAGTAGGTGCTGTCGTTCCGAAATAAGAAGGAACAGAACGGTTGGAGCCGAAAATCAAGATGTCATTACGACGATCACAGAAGAAATCCAAAGAACCAGTAATCAAGCCTCCCAAGAAACCATAATCAATACCGAAGTTGGTTTTCTTAACTGTTTCCCATTTCACATTATCATTTCCAAGAGTGTTCTGTCGATACCATGTGTAGATGCTCTCTGTATGGTCAAGATCCATAGTAGTCTTGCCGCCATACGCCCACTGACTCATATACAACCAGCGGCGAGAAGAATCAAATGGGTCACCTATGTTGTCATCACCAATCTCACCATAGGAAGCACGGAACTTCAACATATCGATGATGTGCTTGTCACGAAGATACTTCATGAAGTTTTCCTCAGTGATAGTCCATCCGATAGCACCTGAATTGAAGAAGGCAAAACGATTGTCCTTGCTGAACTTTTCTGATCCGTTATAGGCACCATTATACTCGATGTTATAACGACCTGCATAGCTATAGGTTGCACGGAATGCCCAGTCCTCACGGTAAGTTGGCATCACACTACCACGTGCATTCTCCTGACGTGAGAACAAGCCCATGGCTGATACATCATGCTGTCCAAACTTGCGAGCCCAGTTGAGCTGCAACTGATAGTAGAGGTTGCGAACAGTCTGGTTATTATCTACAGAACCACCTTCCGTTGTCCAGTTCACACCTTGCTGCCAATCAAACTTATTCTGTCCCTCAAGTTCTTTGCCATAAGTAACCTGACCTGTTTCAGGATCAATATACTTAGTCTGGGCATCATTATACAAGTCATTGATACCTCGTCCTGTCTCAACAAAAACATTATCCCAAGAGATAGTACCACGGAAATTTAAGCCTTTGGTTATGAAATCCAATTTCTGCTCAAGGGTAAAGTCTGTATTGATACGAGTGGTTGTAGCCTGTGCTGTACCACCAATAGCAAGATTCTGTGCAGAGTTACTTACATTGGAAGCAGCTGGATAGAATCCCCATGTGCCGTCAGAATATTGTGGCAAGAACACATCTGGGGCGATGCTATAAGCACCAGCCCACTGCTGACCAATCTGCCACTCACTATTGCTCATGTTACTCCAAGGAGCTTTTCTTACGCCATTGCTACCAGCCACATTTACCTTCAAAGTAGTGCTACTTGTGATGGCAAAGTCCAAGTTACTACGAACATTGATACGATTGTATCCATAGCCAGAGTTGTAATTACGACCATTGTCATACTCACGGAAGAGGTCACCCTCATGCACGAAATCAGCAGAAGCGAAGTACTTAACGAATTTTGTACCACCACTCACGTTCACGTTGGCATTATAGGACACAGCAGACTTTTTGAAAAGTGCATCCTGCCAATCCACATTGGGATAACGTTCACGCTGCTCCTCCGTAGTCTGGTTTCGATAGTTGTCTATAAAAGACTGAGGACGAAGATATGAAACACCTTCAGGATAAATGCCCAGTTCACGCTCTACCACTTGGTTGCGAAGCATCAACGCATCATAAGAGTCGTACTTATTAGGCAACTTAGAAGGAGCTTTCAACGTAGCATTGAAACCAACGTCAATCTTAGCCTTGCCTTCCTGACCACGCTTGGTGGTAACCAAGATGACACCATTGGCTCCCTTCACACCATAGACTGCAGTAGCAGAAGCATCCTTCAGTACAGAGATGCTCTCCACAGAAGAGATGTCCACGCTGCTCAGAGGACGTTCAATACCGTCAACGAGAACGAGAGGGTCGGAATTGTTCCATGAGCTAGAACCACGGATGATAATCTGAGGTTCCTCCTCACCAGGCATACCATTGCCTTGGATTGTAACAACTCCTGGGAGGTTACCTGTCAAGGCTGAACCAACGTCGCTAACACCAGCTGCACGCTCCAAAACCTCACCAGTAGTCTGGGTGATGGAACCTACGACAGAAGCCTTCTTCTGCTGACCATAACCAACAACTACAACTTCGCCGATGGCATTGTCGTCTTCAAGAGTAAGTTTGAACTCTCTCTTCGTACCTACCTTTACTTCCTTGGCCTTCATACCCACGTATGTAAATACCAGGGTAGAATTCTCTGAAGGAACACTGATACTGAAGTTACCATCAAAGTCGGTGACCGCACCGACGCTGGCATTACCTTTCACTTTTACAGTGGCACCTATCAGAGGCTCACCTGTACCGTCAACAAGATTACCCTTGACCTGGATATTCTGTGCCTGAGCATTCAGGCTGCAGAAAGCTCCCACCAAGCATAAGGCTGCTGTCCGTTTCATTGTTAACACTTGTTCAATCATGTTCTATTCATTTTTGATTTATGTTTTATAGTTTATGCATTCACATTTTATATGATTGTCTATTCACGGGTGCAAAGATACTTGTTTCATTTCAGATGCACTTTGTCTCTTGTAACAGATACTTTGCCGTTAATAACAAACTTTAAAAGAACGAATCTTACCAGCTTTTAACACTTGTTTTATTACATAGACACCTTTTTGAGGTTTATTCACTTTTTCACCAGCTATATTATAATAATAGGTGGCGACAACCTCAGCATCGTTCACTTTTTGCTCAATTCCCGTGTCTGTTTGTTTCATGTACCATTCCTTGTACCAGTTCATACAGGCATAGCCGCAGCACTCTTCAAAGAGATTGTGCTTCTTGGCATTCTGGAAACCCGGAATCACCTTGCCGGTCTTCAGATACTCATCGATGTCATAGTACTCCTGCGGATGGGTAAGGGTCATGCCGATATTGCCGAAATGGTCGTGAACAGCCTTCCATGCCAATCCCCATTTCGAGGTGGATGCCGTTGCCCAGCTGCCCAGGTTAGGCTGAGTCCACTGGCCCCATTCGTTGTAGTGACCTTCGTTCGCCTTGTCAGGATCTTCCGGACTCCAGTCTATCTCCGTTACCATGATAGGCTTCGTCTCTACCATCGGCACCTGACTCTTGAAGTTGCGGATAAAGGTATCGTGATTGCAGTTCTTGTCGGTCATGTTGCCATACCAGCCGGAATATACATGTACGGCATACGAGAAATTATCCTCACTGTCGGTGATAGGATACTTGGCGTAGTTCTGATATTGGCTCTGATAACCTGCACCCGGAACCCAGATAATTCCCTTGAACCCCTGCTCGCGAATCACATCCACCACCGGCTGGAAGTAATCATGCAATGCTTTATCCGAATTAGATCCATCACTCAGATGAACCCTCACCGGCTCGTTGGCAAGTTCGATGGAGATCAATCCAGAGTTCTGCTGGATATACTCATCAGCAGCAAAAGCTTTCCATATAGCCTTCAGATAGCGATTATATTTGTCGTCAACGCTGATGTCGCCCGGGCAGACGCCCGGTGGACGAACGATGACGTAAAGCCCATGAGCGATGGCATCCTTTATCAATGGAATATAAAGTTTCTGGAGATATAGGCGATAACGCGCCATGCTGAACGCCGAGATGTCAGCCTCATTCTCTGCCTTCTTCGATGGATCGTTGGTCCAGCAAGGATCCATGTGCAGACGGAACACGGTGCAGTAAGCTCCCTGCTCCTTGTCGGTAATAGCAGCAAACTGCTTAGAGAAATATTCCAAGCAAGGCTGGATGTCGGCTTCAGAATAGTCAGCCTTCCACTGCTGCCATCTCCAACCGTTGAAGTATCGGTTTGGCGTATCCATTACGCCATGCAAGACAACCGTCTTACCTGTGGCATCGACAAGGTTCTTTCCTTCTACATGCAGGGCAGGAAGATTGTCAGCCGCATTGCCAAGCAATGACACCATGGTCATCGCCAAGCCAAGTATTATTTTCTTTTTCATATCTAGTTGTTGTTTTTAGATTCTATCATATTTTGTAAAATAGAATGGCGCGTAATCACTACGCACCATTCTTTGAAAACCAATTAATCATGAGCCTATAGCAACATGATATCTTGAATGTTATAAACCAAATTAAATCTAAACGTTAGTAAACCTAACTATTAATAAACCTAACTATTAAACCTAACCTATTAAAAAAAACAAACTTTTTTTCAGTTGCAAAGATACTGCTATTATATAATATGTACTTTATTACAAGTAACGATTTCTTTTCTAATCGCTTGCAGGATGTAACAAATACTTTACGACATGTAACATTTTCTTCACTCAAAGTAAAAAAATCCTTGTTTTTACTTGAATAATCCAAAAAAAAACACTATTTTTGCACTCAGAAAAAGCTAGCAATAAGCTCGCTTGATAAACCAATAATGATTAAACTAGCAATGAATACACAATGCCACTTAGTCGTGAAAAGTATCCTTCTGATACTCATTCTATCAGTTTTCTCTATCCTCCCGTCATTGGGGCAGAGCGGTAAACTGTTCAATACAGACAATCAACTATCAAGCAATCTTGCCACACAAGTGTTCCAAGACAAGAGTGGTTTTATCTGGATTGCTACCCGTAACGGACTGAATGCTTACGATGGTTACCATATCTCTATCATGAAGAAAGATTTGCCCAATAGTCAAGGGCTGAACAGCAACTACATCAATAGTATCACCCAGGATGACAAGGGATATATTATATTAGGAACCAACAACTCTTTGCTGGCTTTTACGGGAAGTGGATTCCGAAAAATCCCTATGTTCGACTCGAAAGGCAAAGAACTCACCACATACGTAACCCTGGTTTATAGACTCCGAAACAAGGATCTTGCCGTTGGAACATCCGGATATGGCATCCTGCTCAAAAAGTCGGATGCTCAGGTATGCCATGCAATGAAGGGTGATGTGGAAAAACTGAAATACATCAACAAATTATTGGAAGATAAATTGGGCAGACTCTGGATTGTCACCGAAGACGGAAGACTGTATCGCAAAGAAACAAATGGTAGAGTCACCTCCCACTTTGTCGGTACCGAAGGCGTGAACGCACAGGATATCCAGCAGGACGCCCTGGGCAACATCTATCTCGCCAGCAAGAACCAGGGCGTACATCTGCTCAGGGCAGGAAGCAACGTCTTTACCCGAATCAGCAGCATCGGAAACCTGCCCATCGACAACATCTATATCAGCCGCAACAACAAGCTCTATATCGGCAGCGACGGACTGGGCATCTATGTATATGACCCTCAGACCGGATTCCTGCAGGATAACCCTCTCTTCAGCCGACTGGTGAACCTGGCCAAGAGCAAGATAACCAGCATCATAGAAGACAATCAGGGCAACATCTGGGTGAGCATGCTGCAGAAAGGCGTGTTCATGCAGAGCAACATAAAGAACGACTTCAACTACATGGGCTTCCGCCTAGGCAACCGCAACGTGATTGGAGAAAACTGCGTTACCAGCCTCAGCATCAACCAGGGCAACCAGGTGTGGGTGGGTACTGACAAGGATGGCCTATACCTATTTAATATAGCAACCTGCAGCGTAGAGGGGCATTTCCTAAACCAAAGCACCGTGCTCACCCTCTGTAAGGACCAGCAGGGCAGAACCTGGGTGGGAACCTATAACGACGGTCTGGGCTATATGGATGCAGCCGGAAGCTTCCACCCTGTTGATTTGGGCATCAGCAAGTCGGTGGGCATCTTCGATATCAAGCAAGACCCACAGGGCAACATCTGGATAGCCACCATGGGCGAAGGTCTCTTCTGCCTGCAGAAAGACGGAAGCCGAAGGAACTACAAGGCTAAATATGGTGCAGATAACAACCTCAAGGTCAACAGCCTGCCCAACGATTACCTCGTCAAGATGGCCTTATCAAAGGATGGCAACCACGTGTATATAGCCACCTCTGTGGGACTGGCGTGCCTCGACCGCAAGCGAAACAGCTGGGTTTCCACCTTCAAGGGCATCAACTGCCTGAACAAGAACCGTTTTTCGCACTGCGTGTTTGTAGATAGCAAAGACCACGTATGGTATGGCACCGAGGATGGAGCCTTCTGCTTCGACTTCAGAAAGGGAATAGAGCCTAAACATTATTCCACAGCCCAAGGACTCACCGACAACGGTGTGGCGAGTATCACAGAAGACAACAAGGGCAAAATATGGCTGGGTACCAACAGCGGACTCAACAGGCTGAACCCCAAGGATGGCAGCATCATCAGGTTTTATAACGAAAGCGGACTGCAGAGCAACGAGTTCAGCGATGCTTCCATATGCACCACCCAGGATAAGAAGGTGATTCTGGTGGGTGGCTCTGGCGGAATCAACTGGTTCCAGGCCGACCGGGTAAAGCAGCATCCATGGCAGGCAAAGGTGGTTATCTCGGGCTTCGTGGTCAACAACAAGACAGTGACACCAGGCATGGAGTCGGGCAGCTATACCATCACGGACAGCTGGGTAACAGTGGCACGGGAGTTCAATCTCTCGCACGATGACAACACCTTCTCCCTGCAGCTCTCTACCTTCACCTATAATAATGTGGAGCAGATAAGATACGCCTACAGCATCAACGGCGATGCCTGGCGCACCGTGCCAGCCGGACAGAACGAACTTGCCTTCTCGCACATGGCTCCCGGCAGCTACAAATACCGCATCAAGGCCATCTGCAACGGCTACGAAACACCGGTGAAGGAGTTCACCATCATCGTTCACCCAGCCTGGTATGCCAGCATCTGGGCAAAGCTCTTCTATCTGCTGCTCCTCATAGCAGCCATCATGCTCTACCTGCGCCACCGCAAGCACCAGATGGAAGACCTGCTCATCCTGCAGCAGCACATCCACGCCGAAGAGATGGGCGAGGCGAAGATCAAGTTCTTCATGAACATCAGTCATGAAATCCGCACGCCGCTCACGCTCATCATCACGCCGCTGCTCTCGCTCATCAAGGAAGACAAGGAGCCTCACCGACAGGGCATCTACGAGATAATCCGAAAGAACTCTGAACGTATCCTCCACCTCATCAACCAGATGATGGACCTGAGAAAGATAGACAAGGGACAGATGGTGATGCGCATGTGCCAGACCAACATGGTGGCGTTCATCAACGAGGAATACGAACTCTTCAGGCAGCAGGCTCTGGCCAAGAACATCGACTTCGAATACCAGCACGACAGCGAAGAACTGCCCGTATGGATAGACCGAAACAACTTCGACAAGGTGATTATCAACATCCTTTCGAACGCCTTCAAGTTCACCCCTACGGCAGGCCACATCCTGCTCTCGCTCACCCACACCGACTACCATGCCTACATCAGCGTCAAGGACAGCGGCATCGGTATTCCAAAAGATAAGCTGGAAACCATCTTCCAGCGCTTCTACCAGACTCCTGCCGCCCCTAGCGACCGCAACATCGGTACGGGCATCGGTCTCGACCTCACCCGCTCGCTCGTGGAACTGCACTACGGCACCATCTCAGCCCGCAACAACGAGGGCGAGAAGGGGAGCAAGTTTGAGCACGGCAGCGAGTTCATCATCCGCATTCCGCTGGGCAAGGACCATCTGAAACCCGAAGAACTCATCGACGAAGAAGAGGTGAAGGAAGAGCAGAACCTGGAACTTGCCGAGGTGAAACAGCTGGAACAGGAGGTGAAGGAAACGGAAAATGCCGAAAAAGCCGAAAGCGCAGCCGGCACAACGGATATGGAGGGCAATCTGCCAGCCTCAGCTAGGGGAAACAAGGCTGAAATCGTGATTGTGGAAGACGAGGAGGATATCCAGGATTACCTGAAGGCCCAGCTCGCCAGCGACTTCAAGATACGCACCTACCCTAACGGAAAGGTGGCACTCAACGAGATTCTGAAGAATAAGCCAGACCTCATTATCAGCGACATCATGATGCCGGAAATGGACGGAACCACCCTCTGCGCCAAGCTGAAATCAAACATCAACACCAATGATGTGCCTATCATCCTGCTCACGGCAAAGAGCCGTGAAGAAGATCAGCTGGAAGGATTACAGACCGGTGCCGATGCCTACATACTGAAGCCATTCAATATGGACATCCTGCGCCGCAACATCATCAACCTGCTCACCGTGCGCCGCACTTTGCGCAACAAGTTCACGGGCAATGAAAGCCAGAACCACCAGGTAGAGCAGATAGAAATGCAGACACCAGACAATTCCCTGATGCAAAGGGTGATGGAGGTAATCAACGAAAACATCAACGATTCCGACCTGAGTGTGGACTTGATTGCACAAAAGGTGGGCATCAGTCGCGTGCACCTGCACCGCAAGATGAAGGAGCTGACCAATCAGACGCCACACAGCTTCATCCGCAACATCCGTCTGCAGCAGGCAGCCAAGTTGCTGAAGGATGGCAAGCAGAGCATCACCGGCGTGATGTACGCTTGCGGTTTCACCAATTCCGCAAGTTTCAGCACCATGTTCAAGAACCTCTACGGCTGTTCTCCTAGAGAATACATGCAGAATGCCATGAAGGAATAAAGATGATAAACAATAGAAAAAAGAATATGTAACAAAAACAAGACCATATGAAACGTAGGAAAAACTCTTGGTTACATTTCACAATGAAAGATTGCAAATAAAACCGTAACTTTGCAGCGGAAAAACCAGTATGGATTCTCTCCCTGGTTTTCCGCTGCATTTTTTGTATAATCTTTAAAATCAACTATTATAATGAAGAAATTAGCAATCTTATCGCTTTCGATGATGCTTGCAGCAGGAGCGCAGGCACAGACAGCAGAGTTCGACTACTTCAAGTATGCCGGCAATGATGCCCGTTTCAATGTAGAGATAGACAAGACGCATCAGTACTACAACCCAGTATTGGCAGGATTCTATCCAGACCCATCCCTCTGCCGCGTGGGCGACACCTACTATCTGGTGAACTCATCCTTCACCTTCTTCCCAGGTGTGCCTCTCTCAACCAGCAAGGACCTGGTAAACTGGACTCCTGCCGGCCATGTGCTCACCCGCCAATCGCAGGTGCCCCTGAAGGGTCAGCAAGTATCAGCCGGTATCTTCGCACCAGCCATCAGCTATAACAAGAAGAACAAGACGTTCTATATGATCACCACCAACGTGGGAGCCGGAAACTTCTTCGTCAAATCCAAGGACCCATCCAAGGGGTGGAGCGAGCCTATCTATCTGAAGAAGATTGACGGCATCGACCCTAGCTTCTTCTTTGATGACAACGGAAAGGGATATATCGTGCATAACGGTCCGGTAGCTGGTGGTGCCGACTATGAGGGTCAGCGTGCTATCCGCTGCTTCGAATTCGACGTGAAGGGCGACAGCATCAAGGGAGACTTCAAGGAGATTCTCCGTGGCGGAACCCATGTAGAGGCTCGTCCTATCTGGATTGAGGGTCCTCACCTCTTCAAGAAGGGCAAGTTCTATTATCTGATGTGTGCAGAAGGCGGTACAGGCGGATGGCACAGCGAGGTAATCCTGCGTGCCAAGAATCCGATGGGTCCATGGGAGGAATGCCCTAACAACCCTATCCTCACCCAGCGCACCGGTCTGGACCCTAACCGCAAGGACCCAGTATCAAGTGCCGGTCATGCCGACATCGTAGAAGATGGCAAAGGTAACTGGTGGGCTGTATTCCTGGCTTGCCGTCCTTACGAGGAAGATATGTACAACACAGGTCGCGACACCTATCTCCTGCCAGTAACATGGAAAAACGGATGGCCAGAGATTCTCGCCAAGAACACCCCAATTTCTACAGTAGGCGAAAAGGCAGGCTTGAAGCCAGCAGAGAAGAATGAGTTCTCTGGCAACTTCAGCTATGTGGATAACTTCGATACAGCCGACAACGGCGTAGGTCTGAAGGATTTGAACCCACGCTGGATGTTCCTCCGCGACTTCGTTGACTGTTACAAGGTAGAAAACGGCAAATTGAAGTTCAATCTCCTGCCGGGCAATGTCTACAAGCGTGAACCGATGTCAGCCATCTGGGCTCGTCAGCAGCACGGAACCTTCACTGCCGAGACAGAAATCAACTTTACTCCTCGCAATGACAAGGAAATTGCAGGTTTGTCACTTATCCAGAAAGAAGATTACAACTTCGTACTGGGCAAGACCATGAAGAAGGGCAAGCTGATGATTACCCTGACCCGTGCCGAGAAGAACAATGCCCTCATTGCTTCTGCTCCTATCAAGGCTGGCAAGCTGAAGCTGAAGGTTGAAGGTCATGATAGATACTACGATTTCTATTATGCAGAGGAAGGCGGCGACTGGCAGCTGCTCGCCAAAGGCGTGGATGCCAGCAACCTGAGCACCCAAAAGAGCGGTGGCTTCATCGGTGCCTGCATCGGACTCTATGCCTCTTCCAACAAGGAATAACAGATATCATTATAAATCATAAAAATACAAAAAGACTCCCCGAGCTTTTCGAGGAGTCTTTTGTATTTTTCCTTTGTATAAGTTTTATTTATTCTTTACAATATCCAATGTCATTTTACCTACCCAGATGGCATTCTTGCCATTCTGATCTACCGGAACAGGTTTGCCATCGAGATTGTTCAGGTATTCCAGCTGCTTAAAGTAGGTGTGGCTATGACCACCCAATATCAGGTCGATGTTGCGGGTAGCTGGTGCTACTTCAGAATCGTCAATGCCATCAATCTTCCATCCCAGATGAGAGATGCAGATAATGACATCACACTTCTCCTTGTTCTTCAGAATCTCCGTCATCTCCCTTGCTTTTTCTATTGGGTCGAGATACTTGATGCAACCGTAGTTCTTCTCGGCTACCAATCCCGCCAGTTCCGGACCAAGACCGAAGACGCCAATCTTCAAACCCTTGCGGTTGATGATTGCATATGGCTTGACGATATCGGCAAGCTCTGTACCCGTAAAATCATAATTTGAGCATACTATTGGGAACTTCGCCATCTTGAAGAGACGAACCATATTGTCGATACCGAAATCGAACTCATGATTACCGATGGTAGCAGCATCATACTTCATCTCGTTCATCAAGCCAACCTCTACATCGCCCTTGAAGAGAGAATAATAAGGTGATCCCTGTGAGAAGTCACCACTATCAAAGAGCAGGAGATCAGGATTCTGCTTACGCTCTTCCTTAATCATAGCCACACGACGGAGGAAACCGCCACGATTGGCTGTCGCTGTATCTGCCAGGTTGGGATTGATAGGCATCACGCAGGAGTGGGTATCATTGGTATGGAGCACCACAAGCTGCCTGACAACCTTCGCCTCCTTCTTAGCCTTAGCCTGTACAGTAGCTGGCTGCATCGCGAAAGAAGCCAAAACCAGACCGATATATAATAATGTATGTTTCATCAGAATTTTCAATTATAAATTATTCATTATCAATTATTCATTCACCACCACGCAGCGGCCTTCAATCTTTGATTCCACCTCTTTGCCCTGCGCCATCATCTCACGGAAGTAATTCATGATGATATATCTCACGTTGTTCTCACGCTGCATGGGAGCCAATACGTCAGTACCGCTCTTGAAAGCCACGAGTTGGTCGTTACCCTCAGCCAGGTAATCAAGCGTAGCAATACGATAACTCTTCTGTGGGTCAACAGGTTCACCATTTATGGTAACGTTCATCAGCTTACCTTCCTTAGTTATCACCATTCTCACAGCGCTGCTCAAGCCTTCACCGCCACGATGCGCTATCTGCTGGAAGAGTTCGAGCACCTTGTCTCCGGTCAGAGTGAGGAAACAGATCTTGTTCTCGAAAGGAGCCATGTCGTTCACATCACCCACAGTAATCTTGCCCTTGGCAAGATTGCTCCGGATGCCACCCATATTATAGACAGAGAATACCGGCTGCTCATCAAACTGCTTACCGCCCCAAACCAGGATGTCGCAAAGCAGGTTGCTGAGCTCGCTCTCAGGGCGATGACGGGTCATATCATGAGCGATGCTACCCACCACAGGGCCCATGATGCTATCCACCTTGCTCTTATAAGGGGCAAGAACCCCTGCAGCCTCAGCATCAGGCTGAGCATCCCATTTTTTATCTACCAATATACGGGTTCTCTCTACCTTTGCCACCTTGAATTTCTGTGCAAAAGCTGGAAACGCCATCAGCAGCATGGTTGCAGAAGCAAGCAAAATCTTGATACTATTTTTTTCCTTCATACTTAATACAATAAATACTTTTAGAGTGCAAAGTTACAAAATAAATCTGCGAAATCTGCGAAATTTGCGAAAAAATTCAATGACAGTAGTAAAGAAAACAAAAAAACTGCGAGGAAATCGAAAGAAAGTATCTGAAAATTTGCGAGATAAGAGAAAAAGTCGTAACTTTGCACCCGCTTTTCGGCGTAACCGCTGTTGTCTGGGTAGAAGTGTTACCCGTCCATGTTGCGTTGGAACGACAAACAATTTTTAATTTTATACAAAAAATGGATTTGATTAAAGTTGCTGAAGAAGCATTTGCAACCGGCAAGAAGTTCCCTGAGTTCAAGGCAGGTGACACTATCACTGTCGCTTACAAAATCGTCGAGGGTACTAAGGAGCGTATCCAGCTCTATCGTGGTGTAGTTATCAAGATCTCTGGTCATGGTGACAAGAAGCGTTTCACAGTTCGTAAGATGTCTGGTACAGTAGGTGTAGAGCGTATCTTCCCTATCGAGTCACCAGCTATCGATTCTATCGAGGTGAACAAGCACGGTAAGGTACGTCGCGCTAAGTTGTATTACTTGCGTAAGCTCACAGGTAAGAAGGCTCGTATCGCTGAGAAGAAGACCATCGCTAAGAGCGCTGAGTAATTTTCTTAGTTACCTATTAAAATTAGAATTTGAAAAGGGCATCCCATCTTCCGATAGGATGCCCTTTCTATATTTCCATATCAATTTTACATCAAGAAAAATACCCTTCAACCTGAGTGAAGTGTTTTGCTTATTCCCCGGTGCTATAGTTCGTCAACCCATCATCGGTTCCATGCAATGCTCCCTGGAAATCCGCCCAACTTTGGAAGCCGGCAAGTAATGCCAAGCGGTTGAGTGTCTGCGCCGAAGGCTTTTCCTTACCCTTTAAAATATCCCACACCTTGTGTAGCACTTTTGTCTTACTATGCTTCTCATCGTGCTGTACGTGTGCCTTGCCGAGCTTCTTCTCTAAAGCTACGGCGAGAATTTTCAAATCATTCTTCATTGTGATTTTCCTTTCCCAAATTCTCAATTTCTCTATTTCTCAAATTTCATTTATTCTAACAGAGAGCAAAAGTACATAATAAAATCGAAACAAGGTAATGTTTTCCTGATTATTTTTGTTTTTACCACAAAAAAGTTGTAATTTTGCAGCAGAATTCAATTATATTTCTTACAAGATGAAAGAATTAGCACTTAAGTACGGATGCAATCCGAATCAGAAGCCTTCTCGCATCTATATGGATGACGGAAGGGAACTGCCTATCGAAGTTATCAACGGCCGACCAGGCTACATCAACTTCCTGGATGCTTTCAATTCTTGGCAATTGGTCAAGGAACTGAAGGCTGCTACAGGAATGCCTGCTGCCGCTAGTTTCAAACACGTTTCTCCTGCCGGTGCTGCCATCGGCTTGCCACTGAGCGACACATTGAAGAAGATTTACTTCTGCGATGACGTAGATTTCGAACTTTCTCCTTTGGCTTGCGCTTATGTTCGTGCTCGTGGTGCAGACCGCATGTGCTCTTACGGTGACTTTGTTGCCCTGAGCGATGTATGCGATGAGGCTACTGCCCTCCTCATCAAGCGTGAGGTAAGTGACGGCGTTATTGCTCCTGGCTATACTCCTGAGGCTATCAAGGTGTTGAAGGAGAAGCGCAAGGGTACCTACTGCGTCATCCAGATTGATCCTGACTACGTGCCAGCTCCTATCGAGCGCAAGCAGGTATTCGGTGTTACCTTCGAACAGGGACGCAACGAGGTGAAGCTCGATGATCCAGCTCTCTTCGAGGATGTTCCTACCAAGAACAAGACTTTCACTCCTGAGGCTAAGCGCGATCTGATTATCTCGCTCATCACCCTGAAGTATACTCAGAGTAACTCTGTATGCTACGTAAAGGATGGTCAGGCTATCGGTATCGGTGCCGGTCAGCAGAGCCGTATCCACTGTACCCGCCTTGCAGGTTCCAAGGCAGACGAGTGGTGGTTGCGCCAGTGTCCTAAGGTGATGAACCTGCCTTTCAAGGAGAAGATTCGCCGTGCAGACCGTGACAACACCATCAATGTCTACATCTCTGATGAGTGGGAAGACGTATTGCAGGATGGCGTTTGGGAGCAGTTCTTCACAGAGAAGCCTGAGCCATTGACCCGCGAGGAGAAGAAGGCTTGGATTGCACAGAACAAGGGTGTAAGCGTTGGTAGCGATGCTTTCTTCCCATTCGGCGACAACATCGAACGTGCTCACAAGAGTGGTGTGGAATACATAGCAGAAGCAGGCGGTAGCATCCGTGACGATAATGTTATCGATACTTGCGACAAGTACGGCATTGCCATGGCGTTCACTCACGTTCGCCTCTTCCATCACTAATTTAAGTGAAGAGTGAAGAATTCAACGGCTTTACTTATCATAAAGTTCAAAGTTCAAAGTTCAAAGTATATGAGTGATATTGACGATATTATCATGGGTGGTATGGTCTTCAAAGGCGGAGGCGGTCCCAAGAAGGACGACGACGACAAGGTGAAGACCAAAGCCAAGAAAAAGAAGTATATTACGGGTGCTCACGGAAGCGGCTCTGCCCGTCAGAAGGCAAAGTATCGCCAACAGAGAGCCAACCGTAAATCGCAGAAGAAGAAATAATCTCTATCTCTCTGCATACAGATAAAAAACTTCGCCCGTGCGCTGTTGAGATTTCAACAGTACACGGGCGAAGTTTTTTATCTGTTCTGTTTCAAATCAATCCTTGATTTGGTCTTTATCAGTTCTTTACGCTTTTCACGCCTTTTCCCTTGGTAAGATGCAAGGTAGCGGCTTTCAGCTTATGGTTACTGTGGTCGAAGATGATGGCTGGATCCAGGCGCTTGCCGCCGAAAGACACCTCGAAATGGAGATGCTCTGTGGTGGCCCTTCCGGTACGGCCCGTAAGACCGATTACCTGGCCTGCCTTCACCTTATCACCCTTCTTCACCATGTTCTTACTCTGATGGCTATAGAGCGTTTCCAAGCCGTAGGCATGCTTGATGCGGATGCAGTTGCCATAGCCGTAGTAAGGTCCCGAGGCAACCACCTCGCCATCGAAGGCGGCATAAATCTCGTCGTTAGGCTTGGTCTTCAAATCCACACCCGAGTGACGGCGGACACCTCCGTATGGACTGATGACACGGGCATCAGGCAATGGATATGACCATGCCTTCTCCTCTATCTTCTCCAAATCGAGAAGGAAGGTGTTAGTGATGGTAAACGGATCGTTCACCTCGTCAGGGTCGAGAGTCATGGCATGATCGCCAGACCGGCTGCCCGACTTCTTATTTGCCCCCTTATCATTTCTATCACTCTTATCGTTTCTAGAAACGGAGGAATCCTTGCCGCCTATCACCGTGATGTTGATGCGGCTGCCTATCTTGCGGAACTGCACGGTCTGTCGGCGGAGCTTATGACTCTTCAGTTCGATGATGGTTTCCGGGTTGATGCGTGCACCATTCACCATGATGGAGAATTCGCAGTAGGTCTCACCCTCCTTGGTACCCACGATGGCGATGGTTTGTCCGGCATCCACATGCTGTCCCACCTTCATCAGGTTCTCGGCATTGTTGGCATATACGGTTTCCAGACCATTGTCGTGACGGATGACGATGACATTACCCATCGACTCGGTTTTGCGCGAGAGTCGCACATAACCATCAAACATCGCCTTGACGGCGTCGCCCTTCGAGGTTTCGATGCGCATCACGCTATTGCCATTGGTAAGGCTAGCCTTGCCCACAGGAAGCGGGAAGGAATATTCCTTGGCACGGAATATCTCAAAGTCAACATTGAAGGCTTGACTCTGGGCAAAGAGGCCTGGCGTTGCGATGCTCACCTGCTGTTGCTCGGCGGCAGTAAACTCATTTTTGGCGGGCATGAAACTGCTCAGGGATAGCATCAGCATGCCCGAGACGGCTACAAGCCCCAATCTCTGTCTTAATCTACTCATTATCTCTATCGTTCTAAATCTCTAAATTAACTATAAACTATAAATTATAAACTATTAACTGTAAACTATTAACTGTAAATTGAAAAACATCCACTTCTCCCTCTTCGTTCATAGAAAAGATAGAAATGGATGTTATCATGAAAAATCTTATTTATTTCTCCAGGAGGATGGCCGTATAGATTCTGCCGCTCTCTGTGCCCAACTTGCGAGCAGAGAAATACTCGTCGCTATGCTGGAAGGTACAGATGCCACAATCCTGAATGTTTTCCTCGGCTACACCACAGTGCAGAAGAATCTGCTTGTTGCAGAGCGGAAGATTGATATGCCACTTCAGGGGCTGAACGATATTACCTTCGGCAGCCAGGCGATCACGCTCAGCAGGATCTGCAGAGAAGGCAGCATTAGGGCGCTGCTCTGCAATCTCTTCCATCGGAAAGGCAGCCTGCTCAAAAGCCTCATATACCTCATCTCCCACCTCAAAACTGTCGAGAGAAATACCAGGACCTATCACCGCCTTCAGCTTCTTGGGATCTGTCTTATAGGCAAAAGCCATCTCCTGAAGAGTCTTGTGAACGATGCGAGCCAAGGTCCCTCTCCATCCGGCATGGATGGCGGCGGCTGCATGATGCTCCTCATCATAAAGAAGCACCGGGATGCAATCGGCAGTAGAAACGCCAATGCATACACCAGCCTGATCGGTCATTATAGCATCTACGCCTTCAAGTACCATCTTACGGATATTCTCTGGCATGGTAAAAAACTCATCTGCGATATTACGCACCTCTACTCCATGTACCTGATGCGGCATGATGAGATGGGCTGTATCAATACCCAACTCTGTGGCAAGACGCTTGCGGTTTTCAGCCACATGTTCTGCATTGTCACCGCAAAACTCATTGATATTAAATTCGCCATAGTTGCCCTGGCTTACTCCATCCTTACGGGTAGTAGAGAAAGCCTTGACGCCAGCGGCTATATTATATTCCTTTATCATCTAATGTTAAGTGTTAAATTAGGCTTACGCTCACGAAACAAATGAATTGGCTTTCCCTGCGGTCGCCGAACGTTGTTTCTTCACTCTTCGTTCTTCACTCTTCAATTAAATCTACTCATATTCGAAATCATCGAGGTCATCAACATCCTCGATTTCATCCTCATCAATATATTCAACGATGTCCTCACCCTCAGCTTCAAGTTCCTGCTGGAAGCGGGACATGTCCTTATCACGATGCACGAGAGTATCCTCGGCAGTAATCTCCTGCAGCTTATTGCTCTCTGAGTTCAGTTCCTTCCAGAGTACATCCTTCAAATCCTGAATACCCTGTCCGGTAACAGAAGAAATGAAGACCACAGGAAGGTCAGTAGGAAGAGTATCCTTCAGCATCTCGATGAGCTCATCATCCAGGAGATCACACTTGGTGATGGCAAGCACACGGTGCTTATCGAGCATCTCGGGATTGAAATTCTTCAACTCGCCCAGCAATACCTCATATTCCTTCTTGATATCATCTGTATCGCCCGGCACCATAAAGAGCAGCAGGGAGTTGCGCTCGATATGGCGCAGGAATCGCAAACCTAAGCCCTTTCCTTCGCTCGCACCCTCGATGATGCCAGGAATGTCGGCCATGACAAAACTCTGGTGATCGCGATAATCCACGATACCCAGTGACGGTTCGAGCGTAGTAAACGGATAGTTGGCAATCTTAGGACGAGCACTGGAAACAGCACTCAGCAAGGTAGACTTGCCAGCATTAGGGAAACCTACCAGACCCACATCGGCAAGGAGCTTCAACTCCATGATGATGGTCATCTCCTGCATAGGTTCTCCAGGCTGTGCATAACGAGGCGCCTGATTAGTGGCAGAACGGAACTGAAAATTACCCAATCCACCGCGACCACCCTTGAGAAGCAGCACTTCCTGACCATCGTATGCCACATCGCATACAAACTTGCCGGTCTCGGCATTATACACCACGGTACCACAAGGCACATCAATATAGATGTCCTTGCCATCGGTACCATGACACTTGTCACGTCCTCCATTGCCACCATGCTCGGCGAAGAAGTGGCGCTGATACTTCAGATGCAGCAAAGTCCAGTAGTTGTGGTTGCCGCGAAGATAGATGCTTCCTCCACGTCCGCCATCGCCACCATCAGGTCCACCATTAGGTTGGTACTTCACGTGGCGCAGGTGCATGGAGCCTTTACCACCCTTACCAGAGCGGCAGTTGATCTTTACATAATCTACGAAATTGGATTCAGCCATTTATTTTTCCTTTTTAATTGAATGAATAAATCTTCTTTTATTGAACAAAAGATTCTTCTTTTATTTAACGAATAAATCTTCCCCGCAGCCTTGCTGGGAAGATTATTTTATCTTGATTACAAGTTGTCGATTACATTGCAAACGCGTGCAAAGATCTCATCTACTGTACCGAGACCCTCGATGTGGTGATGAATGCCTTCCTTCTCATACCAGTCGATGAGCGGAGCAGTCTGTGTATGATAAACATTGAGACGCTTCTTGATAGTCTCCTCATTATCATCAGAACGGCCGCTTTCCTTACCGCGGTTAATCAGGCGAGCCATCAGCTCATCCTCAGGAACTGCCAACTCAATCATGGCAGCAATCTTATGACCACGCTCAGAGAGCATCTTCTTCAGAGCCTCAGCCTGTGGAGTGGTACGTGGGAAACCATCGAAGATAACGCCAGCGTGATCCTTACCGAAGCTATCGTATACACTTGCGAGGATGTCAATCATCAACTCGTCTGGAATCAACTGACCATTGTCGATATAACCCTTAGCTGTCTTACCAAGTTCTGTACCGTTCTTGATTTCGTTACGAAGTACGTCACCTGTAGAAATGTGACCGAGACCATACTTCTCAATCATCTTGTCGCTCTGTGTACCTTTACCTGCACCTGGAGCACCGAAAATTACGATATTTTTCATTTTTACCTTAATATATATAAATTGTTTTATGTTGTGTCAGAAACTTAACTATATTTATTAACCCACTTCTGTCCCTTTGGAGACAAAAGAACAGCAAAAACAATTCCAAAGAGAACTGTTACAACACCTAAAAAAAATAATGCATCCATTTTATGTCCTCCTATTTTTATTGTTATACTTTGGGTCAAAAACTTAATTTATACTGTTAAACCATTGCTTTCCTTTGGGAGTCATAACAAATAACAAGAATACTATAGCAGGGATTCCTACCATAGCCAAAATAATGTATGTACCCAAAAAAGGAATATCTAAAAGGCAATTAAATGCCATCAAACTTAAATTTGCCATTATTTCTTCTTTTTATCGTTATCTTTTTTATTCTTCCTAATATAAATACCTGCTATAAACAATATGATTGCTATTAATCCGCTGACAACATACAACATCCAACGAACATCATTGAGATCCTGCATCATCGAAGTAACAAATACAGCAGTCAAGAAGTACTTGGAGACATCCAAGCAATAATCACTAATCTTCTCCCACATGCTTCACCCCCTATTCTTCTACAATCGTGTAGATATCGCGGAGGTTTCTGCCTTCTTGGTCATAATCTAATCCATATCCTACGATGAAATCGTTAGGAATTTCCATCACGGCATAGTTAATGTCCAGATCAACCTTCAGGTTGCCTGGCTTCACGAGGAGCGAACAAATCTCGATGCTGGCAGGATTCTTCTTCTTCAAATCCTCAATCATGTGAGCCATGGTAAAACCGGAATCAACAATGTCTTCTACAATGATGACATCACGGCCTTCCAGGTTCTGGTTGATGCCCATCAGGGTCTTCATGCTACCGGTAGAGCTGGTGCCCTCGTAGGAAGCATACTTCACAAACGAAATCTCGCTCGGTACCGTAATCATTCGCATCAGATCGGCAGCGAAGATAAACGAACCATTCAACACAGCCAGGAACACTGGCTTCCTACCTTCGTAATCCTTGTTGATACGGTCGGCAACGACCTGTACCTTCTTCAGAATCTCAGCCTCTGGAATGGAGGTCTTGAAGGTCTTATCCTTGATTTTTACTATGCCCATAGTCTTGATGATATAATATTTTCTGCAAAATTACGAAAAAAACATGAAACTTCATCCATTCATCGACTTTTTTTAGTACTTTTGCATTAATTTAATCAGATAATCGGACATAACATACAGTAAGATATGAAGATATTTACAAGTGCTCAGATACATGAGCTAGACAAATACACCATTGAGCATGAACCCATCTCATCGCTCAACCTCATGGAACGCGCTGCCAAAGCTTTGACTCGTGCCATCGAGGAAGAATGGACCAACCGTACACCCGTGGTTGTCTTTGCCGGTCCCGGCAACAATGGTGGCGATGCCCTTGCTGTTGCCAGATTGCTCAGCGAGGATGGATATCAGGTGAATGTATATCTGTTCAACGTACACAATAAACTCTCAGCAGACTGTGCAGCCAACAAGAAAAGGCTCCAGGAAGCAAAAAGAGTGAAATTCACGGAAGTCGTTCTCAACTTCGATCCTCCACAGCTCGAAGCAGGTACGCTTGTGATTGACGGTCTCTTTGGCAGCGGACTGAACAAACCGCTGGCTGGAGGTTTTGCTGCTATGGTAAAATACATCAACCAGAGTGCTGCCAAGGTGGTAAGTATCGACATTCCTTCGGGACTGATGACCGAAGATAATTCCTACAACATCCACTCCAACATTATCCGGGCAGACCAGACTCTTACCCTTCAGCAGAAAAAGCTCTGCATGCTGATGGCAGACAACCAGCAATACCTGGGGCATCTGAAAGTACTTGACATCCGACTTTCTACAGAATATATCAAGAATACAGATTGCAGATACAGCATCCTTGAGGAAAAGGACATCAGACTGCTGATGCATCCCCGTAATGATTTTGCGCATAAGGGCAACATGGGCAATGCACTCATCATTGCCGGAAGCTATGGCATGTGCGGTGCATCGGTCCTTGCTACCAAGGCATGCTTGAGAAGCGGTGTGGGCAAAGTGACTACACATACGCCCAAACGCAACTACGAGATTATGCAGATAAGCGTACCGGAAGCGGTACTTCAGATGGATTCTGAAGAAACCATCTTCAGCGAGCCGGTGGAAACAGAGAACTTCCATGCCATGGGCATCGGTCCTGGACTGGGAACCAACGAGACTACCGCCATCGCCCTGATAGCCCAACTGCGCCGTGCCAGCTGTCCGGTGGTCGTAGATGCTGATGCATTGAACATTCTCTCCAGCCACCGTGCCTGGATGCAGCAACTTCCAAAGGACATCATCCTCACACCCCATCCAAAAGAACTGGACCGCCTGGCAGGCAATGCCAGCAGTAATTGCAGCGAACGACTCTCAAAAGCCTGCGAACTGGCTGAACGACTTCAGGCGTACATTATATTAAAAGGACACTATTCAGCCCTCTGCCATCCGGACGGAAAAGTAGAATTCTGCTCTACCGGCAACAGTGGCATGGCAACAGCCGGAAGCGGTGATGTACTTACAGGTATCATCACAGCCCTCCTGGCACGAGGATACAAGCAGGCAGATGCCTGCCGATTGGGAATGCATCTACACGGTCTGGCAGGCGACCTTGCCGCAAAAGACCTGGGCAAGGAAAGTCTCATTGCCAGCGATATCATACAATATCTGCCAAAGGCATTCCTGAGAATGGAAGACTAAGATTTAGGAGAGGTCTCCCTTATCTGGGAGATTCTCGCTTCCAGGACCTGACGCAAATCGTCCTTTCTATCCATATTCAATTTCTCACGGATATGGCTACGCTGACTGGTGATGTTCGACTCTGATTTATTCAGCAAGTCGCACGAAGGTGTTGCTTAATCCATTTAAAGTAAAGTTCCACGTTCCATCTTTCCCTATATAATTCAGATATGGTATACAGCATAACTAATACCACAATGGTAAAGTTTGCTGGAGAGTGCCGTAAGGCAGTTTTCTATATCTCGAAGACTATCACGACCTGTTAATTGAGCATAGCTCATTACTGGAAATTGGGCTTTACAAGAGAAGTTTCTTGCTCTGTAGTTTCCCTTATAACGGTCTACACAAGTTTTGAAATCACGTTCTGGTATAAGTGACATAATCTGAGAAAATATAGTTTTGCCTTTGTTCATCGCACACGTATTTTAAATATGCGTGCAAAGATACAAAATCAAACCGAGTACACTATAAAAAGTCCGTAAACTTTTGAGTATTAACAACTTATTTAATAATCGTCTCGTTTTAACGGGACACTAGTGTCATTTACTATAACAAATATTTTGCGGAGACATAAACTAGACTGGTCGTTGAAACTGTAGTTGCCTAGGTGATCTCACCCTCTATGGTTCCGGGACTTTTTTTATTACTTTTTCCTTGCCACATTCATTTATTTTTTGTAATTTTGCAACCGATTGAAAGCAATAAAAGCAAAAGAAAAGATGATCAAAAGATTTATCCTCCTGAGCTATCTAGTAATAGCCTGCGCCTTGACTCCTGCCAAGGCACAAAACAGTTTTCCTTATCCTACACTGCCAGACACCTTGCGCAGCGTAGAACTGCGTGCTGCTTATCTCAGCGAGCATTATTGGGATAACTTTAACTTTGCAGATACACTGGAACTCAGCAATAAGGAAATGGCAGAGCAGGGCTTTGTCAACTTCATTGATATTCTTTCACGCTTTAACCAGCAGATTGCCCAGAAGGGCATCGCTGCCTTTACGGCTAAAGCTTTCATACAGAAACCATCCAAGGAAAAATTCGAGACTCTCATTGAGCATTATTATGAAAATCCGGAATCACCCATGCGCAATGACAGAATCTACAGTCTCTTCCTGGAAGACATGACGAAATCACCATACTTTGACGAAACAGAAAAGGAAAGACTCAACTTCAAGCTGAAGCAAGCCATAAAGAATCTGCCTGGCACTACTGCCATAGACATCAGTTTTACACAAGAAGACGGTAAAACCTGTAAACTGAGTGAGTATAAAGAGAAGAAGATTATCCTATATTTCCATGACCCGGAATGCGAGAACTGTCACAAGGTGTCTGCATGGCTCAAGAAGCAGGAAATCCCGGCCGACATACAGGTAATAAGAATTGTTGCAGATAATCGCATCAGCGCCATTTACGGGCTCAAGGCTATGCCAACTATCTACCTGCTGGATAAAGGGAATAAGGTGATATTAAAAGACTGCACTCCAGAACAACTCATCGAAACGGTGCAGCAAAAATAAAAAGCAAACTAGACTGGTCGTTAGAAGCGACACTTATTTGTATTATAAACTAGTGTTATCATTTACTACTATATTTCTGTGTTATCAAATACTTACTATATGTATTTGCATTAATTATCTTTATTTGCGCGAGAAGAGTCATACTTCAAAGAGAACTCCTCACGTACGTGATCATGTCGCTTTACTACAATCACGTAGTCACCATCCTTAACTATTCCAACCTTGGCAACGAGTGTATAATAACCATACTGACCAGACTTTCCGTAATCACCTGTTTCGGTAATGATTAACTTATTGCCAACCAACTGAGTTGCAAACTTTACATTTGTGCCTTCGTCGGAGATTACATTCTTGTGTGTCAGCATTAACTGTCCAGCAGGAAGAATCTTGCAAACCAACTTCTCGTTGTTCTCAGCATTGCTGTTGGAAACCTCGCTTACCGCAGAGCCCGCAGTCATTGTGTAGCTGAGCAAAGAGAAATCTGACTTATCTTTAGAAATAGTAGCCTGACTAACAGCTTCTCCTAATTCATCGTCAGATGCACTGTAAAATGCAAATATAGGAAAAAAACAAATAGATTCCAAGTTTTTTAATTAAAAAGTTTAAAAGAAACAATGTTGTCGCACACAATGCGCTACTATTACTTACCAATTGCACAAAAACCGTCCAATAGTCTAACAGATAGTAAGAACAAAAAAGCGGGAACCCTTTCGGATTCCCGCTCATATCTTTTGTTGTAAAAGCCCGAAGATTAGTCGAGGTTAGCCAACTTGTTGTCAGAATGAAGAACATCCTTGATCTTGTGGCTATAGAGGTCAACCATGTACTCACGAGCCTTACCGCAGTACTGACGTGGGTCGAAGTACTCTGGGTGAAGAGCCAATGTCTCACGAACACCTGCTGTGAAAGCAAGACGAGAGTCAGAGTCGATATTGATCTTGCAAACAGCGCTCTCAGAAGCCTTAGTCAACTGCTCCTCTGGGATACCAACTGCATCTGGCAACTTGCCACCGAACTTGTTGATGATCTCAACATACTCCTGAGGAACTGAAGAAGAACCGTGGAGAACGATAGGGAAACCAGGAAGCTGCTCCTCAACTGCTGCCAATACGTCGAATGCCAATGGAGGAGGAACGAGGTGACCTGTCTTAGGGTCACGTGTGCACTGCTCTGGCTTGAACTTGTAAGCACCGTGAGAAGTACCGATAGAGATAGCCAATGAATCAACACCTGTACGTGTAGCGAAATCAACAACCTCCTCAGGCTTTGTATAGTGTGACTCCTCAGCTACTACGTCATCCTCAACACCAGCGAGGACACCGAGCTCACCCTCTACAGTTACACCGAACTGATGAGCGTAGTCAACAACCTTCTTTGTCAATGCAATGTTCTCCTCGTATGGAAGTGCAGAACCATCGATCATTACAGAAGAGAAACCGAAATCTACACAGTCTTTACATGTCTCGAAGCTATCACCGTGATCGAGGTGAAGAACGATCTCTGGATGGTTGCAACCCAACTCCTTTGCATACTCTACAGCACCCTCTGCCATGTAGCGGAGCAATGTAGGGTTAGCATACTTACGAGCACCCTTAGATACCTGAAGGATAACTGGTGACTTCAAATTTGAAGAAGCCTGGATGATAGCCTGGAGCTGCTCCAAGTTATTGAAGTTGAAAGCAGGAACGGCCCAACCGCCCTTGATAGCTCTTGCGAACATGTCCTTAGTGTTCACAAGACCGATTTTCTTGTAATCTACTGCCATAATTGTATTAATTTTATTGTTTTAATGAAACATTCTTTCTTTTTCCATTGATAAGGGAAAGAACTTATGGGATTTCTACCCTAACCGACTGCAAATTTACCTTTTTCTTTTGATACGACAAAATGTTAACTTACTTTTTAGCGTTTCAATCGAGTTAAAAAAGTTAATTATACCCTTTTGCACACCCCACTTCTAGCAAATTGCTAATTGCACTTTGCAATTTTATACTCTCTTACTGCATAAGCCAGCACAACCAGGAAACCGATAAACGGCACTACAAAAGGTAACACCACATGGGTGCGGTCGGCTATCAATCCCATCAGCAGGAAGCCACAACCTCCTATCGGAGTCATCATCAGAAGCGAGGATGCACTCTTGGTAAGATTACCCAATCCCGTGAGGGCAATAGAGAATATGGTAGGGAACATGATTGCCTCGAAGAGATAATTGCCCACCAAGGCTGCCAAGGAGATGAAACCTAAATCGCAAAGTACCAAACCGATACACACTACGCTGCCGATGGCGCAGATCAAGAGCATCGTAGTGGCCTTGATGTGGCGCATCACCCAACTGCCCAGGAATCTACCTACCATGAAGAATGCCAGGGCACAAGTGAGCACGAGCGAAGCCGTACGATCCGTCATCCAATGCATGCCGGTTACGAAATTAATGAAGTAGGAATTGATGGAAATCTCTGCAATCTCATAGCATAGCAAGGCAAAGAGACCAAAGACAAACATCCTGTGATGGGCAAAAAGCTTGCCGATATTACTTCCCCGTGCCTCATCCTCGGCTGTTGTATCATGCTGGATTTCAGGCAAACTGACACGTGAGAAGACCACGGCTATAGCGAGTACTAAGACACCCAAAATGGCATAAGGTACAGCCACGTTGCCACCTTCATCGGTATTATTGAAAAGAAACTGACCGATGCAAAATGTAGCGAAGATACTACCCAAGCCATTAAAAGACTGCGAAAGGTTCAGGCGGCTGGTAGCTGTCTCCCTGGCTCCCAATTCCGTTACGTATGGATTGGCTGCCGTTTCCAGGAAGACCAATCCACAGCCGATAATGAAGAGGCAAAGTAAAAATGCATAGAAACTGCCGATTGCTGCTCCTGGGACAAAAAGCAATGAGCCCAATCCAAAGAGCAACAATCCAAAGACTACACCCCTGCGATAGCCATACCTATTAATAAAGATACCCGCAGGTATCGCCATCAGGAAATAACCCAGATAGGTGGTAACCTGAATGAGGGCTGAATGGGTAATACTAATATGCAGAGCATTCTGGAAATGCTTGTTCAGCACATCCAGAATGGCACGAGCAAAGCCCCACAAGAAGAAGAGCGACGTTATCAATATGAAAGGGACAAGATATTTCTTGTCAGCTGTTTGTTTCGAATCTGTTTCTTTTGTCAACATTTACTTTTCTATTTATTCATCTAAAAAGATATTTCTGTTCATTTTAAAGAGACTATCGGAAGATAATCCTTACTTTTCATCATAGTAGAAATAACCGAAATCTGCATATCCACTCTTTTCCTTACCTTCTGCAAACATGCCGAGAACTACGCCCGTAAATCCGCCGGCGACCTCTGTACTCATCAGGCTACAGTTCATGGAAGCCAACTCATGGAATCGCTTTCCATCAAGCGAATAGTCGAAGAAATACATCTCGCCATTGCTTCTGATGCGCAACTTGACCGAACCCTTGCGCAGGCGAGGCACGCTCTTCACCACATAGTCGATGCTCTTCAGCTTGCAGCGCAATGCCACCTGCTTCTGGGATACGAAAAAGTCGAGATGACCGTCGTTGATCTGATAGACAGACAGACCTGCCTCTACCTCCCCCTTCGTGACAACATCCGTCTCCAGGGAGAAGCTGGCACTCTCCTGTCGGCGTCCTACGAAGGTAGGCTGCTGATTTTCCGTCAAGGTTCCATGAGGATAAAGACGCACGAAGTACTTCTCTTCCACAGCCATCGTATCATTGCGGAGATAGTTGCCCGGAATAGGATTCTGCAATTGCACCCATTCGAAAGCTCCTGTCGCAGGCGCATCCTCGGCATCCGCTTCCAGATGCTTCTCCAGAAGGACACTTGGCAAGGTATTAGCCTTCACCAGAGTATCGATAGGCATCCCACCATTCACTACAGGCCACTCACCTTCCTTCCACTCCACAGGAGCCAGATAGGTCTCTCTACCCAAGTGATGATAAGAACCGCCATAGTTGCGGTATGCCAGGAACACCATCCACCAGTTGCCATCTCCTGCCTGTACTAAGTCGCCATGCCCCGTACCCTGAATCTGCTTCGACTGTCCCAGTCTGCTACAGTTGGTCAGTATCGGATTATCGGGATTACTCTCGTATGGACCTTCTATATTCCGGCTTCTGGCGATGGTAAGACGATGCGCCAGTTCAGTTCCACCTTCTGAGATAAGAAGATAGTAATAACCGTCCTTTTTATAAATATGTGGACCTTCCGGATAGCGGCCGCCATCGCCCTGCCATAGTTGCTTGCTTTCTGTAAGCTGTTCGCCAGTCTTTGGATTGATCTCGCAGAGCCAGATGGCATCGCCCGGATTGCTCACCATATAGCACTTGCCGTTCTCGAAATAGAGCGACGGGTCTATGCCCTGCTGCTTCAACCAAACAGGTTCGCTCCAGGGGCCACGAGGATCTGTAGCAGTAACAAAGAAGTTGCCGCCATTGCCCACATTCGTAGTTATCATATAATAGGTACCCTCGTGATAGCGAATGGTTGGGGCATAGATGCCGAGCCAAGAACTAGCCCCCTTCAAGGGAATCTGGCTTTCACGATCAAGAACGTTACCAATCTGCTGCCAATGCACCATATCCTTGCTCTGGAAGATAGGAACGCCCGGAAAATACTGGAAGGATGAGTTGACAAGATAGAAAGTATCTCCTACCCGACACACGGACGGGTCGGGATGATAACCTGGAATCACCGGATTACGATACTCCTGTGCCGAAACCGGCAGCCATGCCAGCATCAGCATCCATACAAATAAAAATAGGTTTTGTCTATTCATAAGGAATTCGTTTAAATTGGGAACAAAGGTAAGGCTTTTTGATGAGATTTCCAAACAATCCTAGTGTTTTTTATTATTTATGCTAAATAAAAATGTTTTGAGCATCAGTACAAACTCCGTTCATAGACTTTGAACGGCGGTTCAAAGACACTGAACGGCGGTTCAAAGTCACTGAACGGAGATTCAACGTCTATGAACGAAGATTTGACCTAGAAGCAAAAACATTTATTCCCAATATCAGAAAGTTTCTACCTTAAGAGGAAACATCATCATTCCTTCGGAATCAGGACAGCTCCCTCCTGCTTCTTTCCGTCCATCAATATTCTCATCGGATGCTCAAAACGCACATGGCGCACATACTGCGTTTCTTCCACGGCAGGCATCGCATCCAAAATCTCCTTATTCACAAAGCCTCCTTCTTCGGTATTGGTGTCTACCGTGAAGTAACCCACGCCAAAAGAGGTGAGGTTCTGGAAGAAATGAGTGCCTTGGCTCGGGTCGATATTATAGTTCTTCAATGCTACTTCCACGATGACCCGGGCAGCACTGATATGCGGCCATTTGACAGGAACTCCGAGATAATGATCGCTGGAGCCCCAGCGTCCAGGTCCTATCAGCACATAGTTCTTGCCATCGGCAAGGAACTTGCGATTGATGCGTTCGATGTCATCAGCCACATAAAAGTTGTTCATCGCAGAGAAGTTATCATCATACTTCACGTAAACCACATCTACAATATCCTCGCTGATACCATGCCCCAGGGAATTGTGCGAACGGAGCAGACAGTCGGTATCCGGTATCGCCTTCACATCCTCGTCGAGCATCTCCTTGGCATCCACTATCGGACGAATCTGAAGCAGATAGAACTCACAGGTTCTGTCATTGTTGATATTGCAGGCAAACTCGATTTCCACAGGACGGCGCATCGCCTCGGAACCAAACTTCATTGACATCTGCATCAGTTCCGGTAATGGTACCACCTCATGCTGGAGCACACTGGCGAAGGTAATCAGTTTTCTGCCCGTTTCATACACTCCATCATTGATAACCTGATCGTATGGGTCGAAAGTAGAGGCTATATAGGTAAGACTCTGGTCTTCCACGGCATCCTTCACCCGAAGCTTGAGGATATTGAAGCCGTCATCTACCTTGAAATCATCACCTACATGCTTCATATCGAGGGCATAGAACTGGGTCTGCGTATCACGCAACGCCATCTCCGTTTCCGAAGTCTGCAGTACCTGATGAGGATGATAAGGACAGACGCGCAGGGTCTGACCGCCATCCACGATATACTTACCCAATCCGAGGGCAAGACTGGCAATACCTTCCTCAGCCTCCTCATCGCCGATAGGATAATAGTTGAGCGAACGGAGCACGCCACTCATCGTTGGATAGAAGCGGGTGCCATAATCCTTACCCACCACCTGCTGCAGGATAACCGCCATCTTTTCCTGGTCGATGACATTGCTGGTGGCTGTCATATACGCCTTGGAATCACGATAGAATACAGAAGCATACACGCCCTTGATGGCACATGCCAACATCTGGAGCATCTGATACTTATCCTCCAGATAAGGAATCATATAGGTGGAATAGATGCCGGCGAAAGGCTGGTAGTGCGCATCCTCAAGAAGCGAACTGGAACGGATGGCTATAGGACTCTTCGTGGCCTCGAAGAAGGTGAAGAAGTCGGCTATCAGGGAATCCGGCAACTGCGCATGCAGGAAGTGCTTCAATATCTCTTCATCGCTGGCATCGCTCAGCGCTATCGGATAAAGGTTGTTATTCATCATGAATGCATCAAAGATGTCGGTACAGAGCACCACCGTCTTCGGAATCTGCACGGTGGCATTCTCATACTGGTTGAACTCAGGATGACGCTTGATGATATTGTCGAGGAAAGCTAGGCCCCTACCCTTACCACCCAGGGATCCTTCTCCAATGCGGGCAAAGTGGGCATACTTATCAAACTTCATTCTATCAAACACGGCTACCACACCCAAATTCTTCATATGACGATATTGCACAATCGCATCAAAGATAATCTGTCTGTGAGCATCTACATCCTGAAGTTTCTCCCAGGTAACGTGCTTCAGGAAAGCCGATACCGGGAATATGGCACGGGCACAAAGCCAGCGGCTCATGTGATTGCGGCTGATATGATAGAGCATCGAATCGTTGGGGATGTTGAAGATATTATCCTGCAGCTCCTTCAGGCTTCTGATGCGCATGATTTCCTCATGGGTTTTCGGATCTCGGAAGATGAAATCGCCAAACCCCATGTGCTCCTCCATCAAACGGCGCAAGTCCACACTCATCTTCTTGGAGTTCTTGTCTACAAAGCGGAAGCCTTCTGCTTCTGCCTTGGCACGGTTATCACTCTCAGAACTCTCGAGGATAAGGGGCACAAAAGAGTCATTCTTTCTGATATAGCGGAAAAGCTGCAAACCTGCATCCGGACATTTCTCACGACCAAAGGTATCTGTGCCATACTCTGGTTTGACTTCCTGTTCAACTTCATTTCCAAAAGCTTTGGCGGCACTTTTCAACGGGAATCGGGCATCACTGATGACGCCAAGGGTATTATTGGAATACTTATCATACAGTTTCTTCGCCTCTTCATAAGTACGAGCCAATACCACCTTCGGACGACCACGCATACGCATGGTGGCAGCATGCCGGTTCAAGGCTTCCTTGGAGAAGTTCTTACTCTGCTCCAGAATATAATTATAGAGGTTAGGCAAGATGGAGCTATAGAAGCGGATGGAATCCTCTACAAGAAGAATCATCTGTACACCAGCCTCCCGGATATCATGCTCAAGATTCATCTTATCCTCAATCAACTTGATGATGGAAAGAATCAAGTTGGTATTACCCAACCAGCAGAAGACATAATCGAAGATGCTCAAATCCTCGTTCTGCATTCGCTTGGTAATGCCATGAGAGAATGGAGTAAGAACTACACAGTGAATATTAGGAAACTTGCCCTTGATGTCACGGGCCACATCAAAGGCATCATTATCCGCATTACCTGGCATACAGATTACCAGGTCGATCACAGTAGAACGCAATACTTGCGTAGCCTCCTCCGTGGTAGAAACCTGAGTAAAAGTAGGCGGATAACGAAGGCCAAGTTCCATATACTCATTATATATCTTCTCCTCGATTCGCCCATCATCTTCAAGCATGAACGCATCATAAGGGTTAGCTACAATCAACACATTGTAGATACGACGCATCATAAGATTGACAAACGATACGTCTTTCAAGTAGAACTTATTCCACTCTTGAGGTACATTATTCTCCATTTCTATTGCTATTTATTCTGCAAAGATACTGATTTTCTGATATTTCCTTGCATTTTTCATCATTTTTTTATATATTTGCAACCAAAATATCGAGAAGTTATGAAAAGAAGATTATTAATCATAGCATTATTGAGTACATTTTTATGTATACCATGTTGCGGCCAGAAGCATCAACGTGGCAAGGCATCCTATTACTCTAAACGAGCTACAGGAGCCAGGTCAGCAAGCGGACAGAGAATCCATCACGACAACCTGACGTGTGCACACCAATATTATCCCTTCGGTACGATGCTGAAAGTTACCAACCTCAGAAATGACAAGAGTGTAATCGTAGAGGTCATCGACCGAGGACCTTTCGGAAGAGGCCGAATTATCGACCTTTCCTGGGCTGCTGCCAAGAAACTGGATATGATTTCACAGGGTGTAGCAACGGTCAAGGTGGAAAGACTGGATAACCCTGTTCCTTTCAAGCCTGAGCAAACCAAGCTCCCGAAGGTTGATTTCGAAATGGCTGAATTTGAACCTGACCATTATTTCGAAAAGAAAGAAATGGCAAGGGAGCAAGCTGAAACCAAGGTCGAGGCTAAGGAAAAAGTACAGACTAAGGAAAAAGCAAAGGAAAAGGAAAAAGCAAAGGAAAAGGAAAAGCTAAAGGAAAAGGAAAAGCTAAAGGAAAAGCCAAAGGAAAAAGCCCCTAATCATCGCCATACGCCTTGAACCAACGGTCACAGGCCGAAGGGAAAAGCAAAGAACTGAAGCTCCTAGCACAAGGTACCCCCCTGGGCAAACCAGCTAAGCTCTGTGCACTCTGTAAGGGCAAAAGCTTAATATCCCCAAAAGAAAAAAAGCAAGAACTAGCATAAAAGCCGGTTCTTGTTTTTTTTATTTTATTTTGCAACTACTATGATTCTTATCTCTTAGTGGGAATGTTAAACTCGTTGACCTTCGAGATGGATTTACCCTCATGAATGACACTCACACAGAATCTAGCCATTCCATCCTTCAACTTCTTGTCCGCTTTCACCATAGCCGTGTATCTGACACCAGAGCCAGGCAATATCTTCTCAACATGAATGCTTTGTGAAATAAAGATATGCTTGTTTCCTGTGGTTTCAAGTACAGTAGGTACAACATCATAAACCGGAAACTTGCCGCGGTTGACAATCTCAAATATCACCTTGCAGATCTCATTCCTATTCAAACAATTATCCTCGTTGGAATCAACGAATCGGGCATTCACAATCTCTAGGGTTGTAGAATAAGAAAGACGGGCGCCAAGCTCCTCTACGGTAGCAGTTGGCATCGAAGTAGTCGGCTTCTGGGCACTATAATCTCCGGTATAGTCCTTTCCCTGAAAATCATATAAACGATCGTCTCCTCCATTATTGGAATCGAAAATCTCTGGGTTATCTATTACACGAGCATTGCTATAATCGCTTCCGGATCTGCTAGAATCAGTAGAAGGAATACTATAGTCATAAACTTCATTCCCCCCATAATGTGAAGAGCGGTTGCCACTAGGGTTTGTAGGATATCGGCGTGACGAACCCGGATAATCCGAGCGTAATTCTATCCTATCCTGCCGATAAGCAGCATCACGATCAGCCTGCGCTTTATCAGCCTGGCTTCCTATAACAGCACCTATGGCTGCTCCTCCAGCCATACCGATGATAGTTCCCATATCTGATCCCCTAGGACCACCAGACAAACCACCGATGGCAGACCCTAAGATTGAACCAATGGAACCTCCGGCATAAGCTCCACTGCCTGTATATGTATCGCAGCTACTCAACACCAAGGAAGAGCAAAGCATCAAAAATATCATCTTTTTCATATCATATCTTTTTAAATTCTTCTGCAAAAATACAACTATTTAGTTGAATATTCAAGCCAGAATCCCTAAAAAACCTTAGGGAATCCCCTAAAACAAAGAAAACAGTATTCGCAAAAAAAAGCGCCTCTGTCTAACGACAGAAGCGCTATATATAGTGAGATCTTTTGTAACTTATTCAGCTGCAGCCTCCTCAGTTGCAGGTGCCTCAGTTGCAGGAGCCTCCTCAGCCTTTGTTGCCTTGCGACTACGACGAGTCTTCTTAGCAGCCTTAGGAGTCTTAGCCATGTTCTCATCAAAGTCAACGAGCTCGATGAAAGCAATCTCAGCTGCGTCACCCTGACGGGTACCCAACTTGATTACGCGAGTGTAACCACCAGGACGGTTAGCTACCTTCTCAGCTACCTCACCGAAGAGAGCCTTAACGGCATACTTGTTCTGAAGATAACGGAAAACAACACGACGTGATGTAGTTGTATCATTCTTTGAACGAGTGATTAATGGCTCAACATACTTCTTAAGAGCCTTTGCCTTTGCGAGGGTCGTAGTGATTCTTTTGTGCTCGCTCAAGATAAGAGATGAAGCCATGTTAGCCAACATCGCGTTACGATGAGAAGCAGTACGACCTAAATGGTTGAATTTTTTATTGTGTCTCATTTTAATTTTTGTTCTTTTTGGACAAAGGATGCATTAAGCATCCTTGTCTAATTTATACTTTGAAATATCAGTTCCAAAAGACAGATTCAGACTCTCGAGCAAATCATCAAGCTCTGAGAGCGATTTCTTACCGAAGTTGCGGAACTTCAAGAGGTCAGTCTTATTATACTGTACCAAATCACCAAGTGTCTCAACATCAGCTGCCTTCAAGCAGTTTAGAGCACGAACGCTGAGGTTCATGTCTACGAGACGAGTCTTAAGCAACTGGCGCATATGAAGAACTTCTTCATCAAACTCTTGATTGTTCTCCTGATCTGGGCTTTCAAGAGTGATCTTCTCATCTGAGAAAAGCATGAAATGATAAATAAGAATCTTCGCAGCCTCTTTCAGTGCATCCTTAGGACTAATGGAACCATCTGTCGTAACCTCAAGAACGAGCTTATCATAATCGGTCTTTTGCTCAACACGATAAGGTTCAACTGCGTACTTTACATTACGAATAGGGGTGTAGATGGAATCGATTGGGAGAACGTTAACATCTGTGCAGAATTGACGATTCTCATCAGCAGGAACATAACCGCGTCCCTTATTAATAGTCAAATCAATCTGCATCGAAGCTTTGGCATCTAAATGACAAATCACCAAATCAGGGTTTAACACTTCAAATCCAGTCAGATACTTACCAATGTCACCAGCTTTGAATTCTGTAGAATTCTCAACGGTGATACTAACTTTCTCATTCTCGAATTCTTCTACTACTTGCTTGAATCGAACTTGTTTGAGATTCAAGATAATGTTGGTAACATCTTCCTTCACACCAGGAACTGAAGAGAACTCGTGCTCAACACCCGCAATACGGATGGTGTTCACTGCGTAACCCTCCAATGATGAAAGGAGAATGCGGCGCAAGGCGTTACCAATGGTCACGCCAAAGCCAGGCTCCAAAGGACGGAATTCAAATTTTCCGAACTGGTTATCAGCCTCCAGCATTACTACTTTATCAGGTTTTTGAAATGCTAATATCGCCATTAATTTAATGATTTATTTAGAGTACAACTCAACGATTAACTGCTCCTTGATATTCTCTGGAATGTCAGCACGCTCTGGCTTGTGCAAGAACTTGCCGCTCTTTGAATTATCATCCCACTCAATCCATGGGTACTTGCTATGGTTGAAACCTGCAAGTGCTGCTTCAATAACTTCGAGAGACTTAGACTTCTCACGAACAGCAACAACCATACCAGGCTTAACTGCAAATGAAGGGATATTAACTACCTTGCCATCAACAGTGATGTGCTTGTGACCAACCAACTGACGTGCAGCAGCACGAGTAGGAGCGATACCAAGACGGAACACCACATTATCGAGACGGCACTCAAGGCTCTGAAGAAGAACCTCACCAGTAATACCTTCAGCCTTTGCTGCCTTCTCAAACATATTACGGAACTGACGCTCTAATACACCGTAAGTGTACTTAGCCTTCTGCTTCTCTGCCAACATGACACCGTACTCAGACATCTTGCGACGACGGTTGTTGCCATGCTGTCCAGGAGGGAAGTTTCTCTTGGACAAAACTTTGTCTGCGCCGAAGATTGGCTCACCAAAACGACGCGCAATTTTAGATTTCGGACCTATATATCTAGCCATAATATTAATAAAATGCTATATTGTTTGTATCAATGAATGCTATTATACACGACGACGCTTTGGAGGGCGACATCCGTTGTGTGGTAATGGAGTAACGTCTACAATCTCAGTAACCTCGATACCTGCACCGTGTACGGCACGGATAGCAGACTCACGACCGTTACCTGGACCCTTAACGTAAGCCTTAACCTTGCGAAGACCAAGATCGAAAGCTACCTTAGCACAATCCTCAGCTGCCATCTGAGCAGCATATGGAGTATTCTTCTTAGAACCACGGAAACCCATCTTACCAGCAGAAGACCAAGAGATAACCTGACCCTCGTTATTAGCAAGAGATACAATAATGTTGTTAAATGAGCTATGTACGTGAAGCTGACCCAATGCGTCAACACGTACGTTTCTCTTCTTAGATGTTGCTTTTTGCTTTGCCATAATTAATTTCCTCCTTAGAATTACTTAGTAGCCTTCTTCTTATTAGCAACAGTCTTCTTCTTACCCTTGCGAGTACGAGCATTATTCTTGGTGCTCTGACCGCGAACAGGAAGACCATTACGATGTCTAACTCCACGATAGCAACCAATATCCATCAGTCGCTTAATGTTCATTTGGATCTCAGAACGGAGATCACCTTCAACCTTGAACTCAGCGCCGATAATTTCACGGATCTTGGCTGCCTGATCGTCAGACCACTCGCTGACTTTCAGGTCACGGCTTACACCTGCCTTATCCAATATCTTTGCTGAACTACTTCGACCAATACCGTAGATATAGGTCAATGCGATTTCGCCACGCTTATTCTGGGGCAAATCTACTCCAACAATTCTTATTGCCATTGTTTAATAAAAAAAATTAATAAATTAATACCTTTGCGTTAAAAGCGGTGCAAAAGTACAACTTTTTTTTTTAACAGCCATACTTTTACAGAACTTTAACATTAACCCTGACGCAATTTCATCTTAGGGTTCTTCTTGTTGATAACGAAGAGACGACCCTTACGACGTACAATTTTGCAATCAGCTGAACGCTTCTTCAATGATGCTCTTGTCTTCATAACCTTATATGTGATAATTATTTGTATCTAAAAACAATTCTACCCTTTGTCAAGTCATATGGACTCATTTCCACCTTAACTTTATCACCAGGTAAAATCTTAATGTAATGCATTCTCATCTTACCAGAGATGTGGGCAGTAATGTCGACACCATTCTCTAATTCAACGCGGAACATCGCATTTGATAATGCCTCTACAATTGTTCCATCTTGCTCAATAGCGGCCTGTTTTGCCATAATTAAAAATTTTGTCCTTCTAAATGTTCAACTTCTACGAATGAAGATAAAATTTCAGCTTTACCTTTTCGAACAACAATAGTATGCTCGTAATGAGCAGCCGGTTGACGATCTCTAGTAACTATACTCCATTTATCTGGTAGCATACCAATTTGACGGTCGCCCATAGTTATCATCGGCTCGATGACTAAGCACATGCCTTCCTTTAACAAAATACCAGAGCCCCTACTACCATAATTACGTACCGGAGGATCCTCATGCATATCCTTGCCAATGCCATGACCTGTTAACTCCCGCACAACTCCATAGCCATATTGTTGACAATGGCTCTGTACAGCGTAACCAATATCACCCAAATGTTTTCCTACTACAGCCTGTTCGATACCTAGATATAAAGACTCTTTGGTCACCTTAAGAAGTTGCTTAACATCAGAAGATATTTCTCCAACGGCAAAAGTATAACAACTATCTCCATTGAAGCCATTCAAAAGAGTTCCACAGTCGATGGAAATGATATCACCATCATTGAGAACATCCTTTTCACTAGGAATGCCATGTACAACCACATCATTGATAGATGTACATATACTAGCGGGAAAAGGCTCTCCATATGGATTAGGAAAATTCTTAAACGTTGGAATTGCCCCGTGATCACGGATAAACTCCTCTGCTATCCTATCCAAATGGAGAGTCGTTACACCTGGTTTTATATGTTTACCTAATTCAACAAGTGTTTTACCAACTAACTGGTTAGCTTGTCGCATCAGGTTAATTTCATCCTCTGTCTTCAGAAATATCTTCATTTCAAAAGATAAAGATTAATATGCTGCAACACCACCCTGACGAGTATGACCAGAATTGAGAAGGCCATCATAGTGGCGCATAAGCAAATGACTTTCGATCTGCTGCAAAGTATCAATAACGACACCTACCAAAATCAACAGAGAAGTACCTCCGAAGAATTGTGAGAAGGCCTGCTGCACATCGAGAAGTCCTGCAAGAGCAGGCATAATCGCAATAAATGCAATAAATAATGAACCTGGTAAAGTAATACGAGACATTACGGTATCAATGTACTCAGCTGTATCCTTTCCTGGTTTAACACCTGGAATGAAACCATTATTGCGTTTCATATCCTCTGCCATCTGGGTAGGATTCAATGTAATCGCAGTATAGAAGTATGTAAATGCAATAACCAAGATTACATAAACAACATTGTAAAGCAAACTACGATTATCCATCAACTGCTGAACAACGCTACTAGCATTCTCAGACTGATAGCGAACTATAGCCAATGGAATAAACATCAAAGCCTGAGCAAAGATGATAGGCATTACGTTAGCAGCAAAAAGCTTCAAAGGAATGTACTGACGTGCACCACCATACTGCTTATTACCAACCAAACGCTTAGCGTATTGAACAGGGATTTTACGTGTTCCCTGCACCAAAAGAATTGAAGCACAGACAACAGCATAAAGAATCAGAATCTCTACGATAAACATAATCAAACCACCACCGGAGATAGCCTGCAAACGCGAAGTAACCTCTTGAACGAATGCCTGAGGCAAACGTGCGATGATACCAATCATAATAATCAGAGAGATACCATTTCCAACACCCTTATCAGTGATACGCTCACCAAGCCAAAGGATGAACATACTTCCTGCTGCAAGAATGATAGTAGCTGGAATCATAAAGACTGTCCAGCTAATACCAGTTGCAAGAGCATTAGCAGCCTGCATCTTCAAATTCAAGAGGTAACTAGGAGCCTGAAAGACCAGAATGGCTACTGTCAGGACTCTAGTATACCATTGTATTTTCTTGCGGCCGCTCTCGCCCTCTCGCTGCATCTTCTGGAAATAAGGTACAGCGACAGCAAGAAGCTGCATTACAATTGAAGCTGAGATATAAGGCATAATTCCCAATGCGAAGATAGACGCATTAGAAAATGCACCACCAGAGAACATGTCCAAAAGCGACATAAGACCGCCAGAGGTCTGCGACTGTAATTTTTCCAACATGCTCGGATTAATGCCAGGAAGCACCACAAACGAGCCAAAACGGTAAATAGCCGTAAACAGAAGAGTGATGAGGAGTCTCTGACGGAGATCCTCTATCTTCCAACAGTTCTTTAGTGTCTCAATAAACTTTTTCATTTACTTAGATTATAGTTGCGTTACCACCTACTGCCTTGATTGCTTCTTCGGCAGTCTTTGAGAAAGCATTAGCTTCAACTTCCAATTTTGCTTTAAGTTCACCGTTACCGAGAACCTTAACGAGCTCCTTACCATTGGTAAGAGCAGCAGCCTTAAGTTCCTCAATACCGATCTTTGTAAGGTTCTTTGCTTCAGCAAGAGCCTGAAGAGTTGAAAGGTTTACTGCGAAGTACTCCTTATGGTTGATATTCTTGAATCCAGCCTTTGGAACACGACGCTGCAATGGCATCTGACCACCTTCGAAACCAATCTTTCTCTTATAACCAGAACGAGCCTTGGCACCCTTGTGACCACGTGTAGAAGTACCACCGAGACCAGAACCTGGACCACGACCAATACGACGACGTGAATGGGTAGAACCTGCAGCAGGTTTCAAATTATTTAATTTCATAATCGTTCCTAATTTATAAAGATTAATTAATCAACTACACTTACGAGGTGATGAACCTTACGGATCATACCACGGTTGCTAGGAGTATCCTCTACTTCAACAACCTGAGAAATCTTGTGGAGACCAAGACAAGCGAGTGTACGCTTCTGATCTACTGGAGCACCGATCTTACTCTTAATCTGCTTGACTTTAATTGTTGCCATATTCGATATTTCCTAATTAACCGTTAAATACTTTATCCATACTGATACCACGCTCACCTGCCACTGTGTATGCATCACGCATCTCAGCAAGAGCAGCAATAGTAGCCTTTACAAGGTTGTGGGCATTTGAAGAACCCTTAGACTTTGCAATGACATCCTTGATACCAACGCTCTCAAGAACAGCACGCATAGCACCACCGGCCTTCAAACCTGTACCGGCAGCAGCTGGCTTAATAAGAACCTTAGCACCACCGAATGCAGTCTCAACCTCGTGAGGAACTGTACCCTTGAGTACAGGAACCTTAACCAAGTTCTTCTTTGCAGCCTCAGTACCCTTAGCGATAGCAGCTGTAACCTCACCTGCCTTACCAAGACCGTAGCCGATTACGCCATTACCGTCACCAACAACGACGATAGCAGCGAATGTGAAAGTACGACCACCCTTAGTAACCTTAGTTACACGGTTGATAGCAACCAAGCGATCCTTAAGTACTTCTTCGTTATTTACTTTTACTTTATCCATTGCCATAATCGTTTAAAATTTAAGACCACCGTTACGAGCACCCTCAGCCAACTGCTTTACGCGACCATGGTAAAGATAACCATTACGGTCGAAAACTACTGCCTCAACGCCAGCAGCCTTTGCCTTCTCAGCAATGAGCTCGCCAACCTTAGTTGCCTGCTCCTGCTTAGGCATCTTCTCCAAACCAAGTGAAGAAGCTGATGCAAGTGTAGTGCCTGTCAAATCGTTAATAACCTGAGCGTAAATCTGCTTGTTAGAGCGGAATACACTAAGACGTGGACGCTCAGCTGTACCGTTCACACTCTTACGAATGCGGAACTTTATCTTAATTCGTCTTTCTACTTTCTTTGTTGTCATAATCGTAAATAATTAAAATTACTTAGCTGAAGCACTCTTACCAGACTTTCTGCGAATAACTTCACCCTTAAAGAGAATACCCTTACCCTTATAAGGCTCAGGCTTGCGGAAAGAACGAATTTTTGCACAAACGAGTCCCAACAACTGCTTGTCACATGACTCCAATGTCAAGATTGGGTTCTGGTTTCTTTCAGACTTAGTCTCAACCTTAATCTCCTTAGGCAACTGGATGAAAATAGGGTGAGTGTAACCCAAAGCAAACTCAATAAGGTTGCCCTGGTTAGAAACACGATAACCAACACCTACCAATTCCAAAACCTTTGTATAACCAGCGCTAACACCAACAACCATGTTGTGGACGAGAGAGCGATACAAACCGTGGAAAGCCTGCTTCTGCTTAACATTTACAGGACTATTTTCATCGATTTCAAAGCTAATATGACCATCTGCATTGATAAACTTGATAGATGGATCAATCCACTGAGAAAGTTCACCCTTAGGGCCCTTTACTGTACAAACGTGTGAATCGTTGTCATAGTTTACAGTAACACCTGCAGGGATACTAATTGGCAATTTTCCTATTCTAGACATATAAAAGCCTCCAATTAATAAATATAGCAAAGAACCTCGCCACCGATCTTAAGATCAGAAGCCTCTTTGTCTGTCATTACACCTTTGGATGTAGATAAGATTGCGATACCTAATCCGTTAATAACTCTAGGCATGTCCTTGTAACCAGTGTACTTACGCAAACCTGGAGTAGACACGCGCTTCAAACACTTGATAGCGTTTTGCTTTGTAGTTGGGTTGTACTTCAAGGCAACCTTGATTGAGCCCTGAGGACCATCCTCTACAAACTTGTAGTTGAGGATGTAACCTTTCTCGAAGAGGATCTTTGTAATCTCTTTCTTCAAGTTAGACGCAGGAACTTCAACAACACGGTGATGTGCCATGATTGCGTTTCTGAGTCTTGTCAGATAATCTGCTATTGGATCTGTCATAAAATATAAATGTTTAATTAATCGGGACTACCCCGACAATATTAAATAAAAAAATTCTTTGCCTTTAAAGATTACCAGCTAGCCTTCTTTACACCAGGAATCAAACCTGCAGAAGCCATCTCACGGAACTGGATACGAGAAAGACCAAACTGGCGGATATAACCCTTAGGACGACCAGTGATCTTGCAACGGTTGTGAAGACGGATAGGGTTTGCATTCTTTGGGATAGCCTGAAGCTTACGAGCTGCCTCGTATGCTTCGGCTGGATCATTAGAAGTTGCAATAATCTTTTTCAGAGCTTCGCGCTTTTCAGCGTAACGAGCTACAAGCTTTGCACGCTTAATCTCGCGAGCTTTCATTGATTCTTTTGCCATATCTCTTAATCTTTATTTGCGTTCTTGAATGGAAGACCGAAAGCCTTCAAAAGAGCAAAACCTTCCTCGTCTGTCTTAGCAGTTGTTACGAAGGTAATGTTCATACCCTGAATACGATCAATCTCATCGATATTGATCTCTGGGAAGATGATCTGCTCTGTGATACCCAATGTGTAGTTACCACGACCATCAAACTTGCTCTCAATACCCTTGAAGTCGCGGATACGAGGAAGAGAAACACGAACGAGTTTCTCCAAGAACTCGTACATACGCTCACGACGCAATGTTACCATAACACCGATAGGCATCTTCTTACGAAGCTTGAAGTTTGCGATATCCTTCTTAGAATATGTAGCAACAGCCTTCTGACCGGTGATAGCAGTAATCTCATTGATAGCTACGTCAACAAGCTTCTTGTCCTGAGTAGCGTCACCGAGACCCTGGTTGATGACAATCTTCTTCAATACTGGAATCTCCATAGCAGAAGAATAGTTGAACTGCTTCTGAAGAGCTGGTGCGATTGTCTCCTTATATACTTTCTTTAACTGTGCTGTATCCATTACTTGATTTCCTCCCCTGACTTTTTAGCGATGCGAACAACGTTTTTACCCTCATGCTTGATAGCAACGCGAGTAGCCTTGCCACTCTTAGGATCGATCAAACTCAAATTTGAGATATGAATAGGAGCCTCCTGCTTTACGATGCCTCCCTGAGGATTCTGAGCAGATGGCTTAGTGCTCTTAGATACCATGTGCACACCCTCAACGATGGCACGGTTCTCGTCAACGAGGACCTTGAGCACCTTACCTGTCTTGCCCTTATCAGCACCGGCAATAACGATAACGGTATCGTCTTTCTTAATATGTAACTTACTCATTACTTTTTACTTTTTTAATATTAAAGAACCTCAGGTGCCAAAGAAACGACTTTCATATTAACTGCACGAAGCTCACGAGCAACAGGACCGAAGATACGGCTACCACGAAGCTCACCTGCATTGTTGAGCAATACACAAGCGTTATCGTCGAAACGGATATATGAACCGTCTGGACGACGAATCTCCTTCTTTGTGCGAACAATCAAAGCCTTTGATACTGCACCCTTCTTCAAATCACTTGATGGCATAACGTTCTTGACAGCAACGACAATTACGTCACCAACACTTGCGTAACGACGGCCTGTACCACCGAGAACTCGAATGCAGAGAGCCTCGCGAGCGCCGCTGTTATCACATACTGTAAGTCTTGATTCAGTCTGTATCATAATTACTTAGCTTTTTCTACGATTTGTACTAATCTCCATCTCTTTGTCTTAGACAGAGGACGAGTTTCCATGATCATAACTGTATCACCTACGTTAGCCTCATTGTTCTCGTCATGCGCATGGTACTTCTTTGTCTTCTGGACAAACTTACCATAAATAGGGTGCATCTCCTTGAACTTAGCTGCAATAACAATGGTTTTATCCATCTTGTTGCTGATAACAACACCCTGTCTTACTTTTCTTAAATTTCTTGTTTCCATCTGGACCATTATTATTTGTTAAGTTCTCTCTGACGAAGTTCAGTTTTCATACGTGCGATATCACGACGAGCAACCTTAATCTCTGATGGATTCTCAAGTGGAGTAACATTGTGGTTGATCTTCTTCTTGTTCAAAGCGTCAACAGCTGCCTCCAACTTCTCAACCAATTCCTTGGTCTCGATATTTTTAATTTCTGCAATCTTCATAATTAAGCGTTTTTATCGTAATCACGTCTAACAATAAACTTAGTCTTCACTGGAAGTTTCTGAGCACAAAGGCGAAGGCCTTCTTTAGCGATATCGAAACTTACACCCTCTACTTCGAAGAGAATACGACCTGGTGTAACAGGTGCAACCCATCCTGCTGGATCACCCTTACCTTTACCCATTCGGACATCTGCAGGCTTACGAGTGATTGGCTTATCAGGGAAAATTCGGATCCAGACCTGACCCTGACGGTTCATGTAGCGGTTCAATGCCACACGAGCTGCCTCAATCTGACGGCTATCGATCCACTTTGACTCAAGAGTCTTGATGCCGAAAGAACCGAATGCCAATTGTGTACCTCTGTGAGCGTTGCCTTTGTTGCCACGACCATCTTGAGGTCTTCTATATTTTACTCTTTTTGGCTGTAACATGATAGCTTTCTAAAATTTAACGGTTATTGTTTCTTTTACGATTACCACCACGGTTGTTAGAGCGACCGTTTCCACGGTTATTATTGTTGCTCTTGTTGTCCTGAGCGAAATTTGGAGTAAGATCAGCCTTACCATAAACCTCACCACGGCAAATCCAAACCTTGATGCCAAGCAAACCTACCTTAGTAAGAGCCTCGCACTGGCAATAGTCGATGTCTGCACGGAAAGTGTGAAGAGGAGTACGACCCTCTTTGTACATTTCCTTACGTGCCATTTCAGCACCGTTCAGACGACCTGTAATCTGAATCTTGATACCCTCAGCACCAGCACGCATGGTGTTAGCAACTGCCATCTTGATAGCGCGACGATAAGCAATCATGTGCTCAATCTGGCTCGCGATGTTCTTACCAACGATGGTAGCATCAAGCTCAGGCTTCTTAACCTCGAAGATGTTGATTTGAATCTCCTTCTTGTAGAGCTTCTTCAACTCTTCCTTCAACTTATCTACATCCTGACCACCTTTACCAATGACAATACCTGGACGGGCTGTGCAAATAGTAATGGTAACAAGTTTCAATGTACGTTCGATAACGATACGAGAAACACTTGCCTTAGCAAGGCGCTCGTTAAGATACTTACGGATTTTCTGATCCTCTACGAGGTTGTCACCGAAGTTCTTACCACCGAACCAATTTGAATCCCAACCACGGATAACACCAAGTCGGTTACTAATCGGATTAACTTTCTGTCCCATTCTACTTAATTATTTTTCGTCATTAGTTTTTGCATCAACAAAGAGAGTTACATGGTTAGAACGCTTACGGATTCTATAACCACGACCCTGTGGTGCAGGTCTCATACGTTTCATTGTAACGCCTTCGTCAACGAAGACCTTACTGATATAAAGCTCACCGTCTTCAGCCTTGCGATTATTCTTTGCTTCCCAGTTAGCTATAGCTGAACGGAGTAATTTCTCAACGTCAGCAGATGCCTGCTTCTTAGAGAAGCGAAGTACTCCGAGTGCACGGTTTACCTCCATACCACGAATCATGTCTACAACGTAGCGCATCTTACGTGGAGAAGAAGGAACGCCTACCAACTTAGCGAAGTACAAGTTTTTACGGGCTTCTTTCAATTTCTCAGCCGCAATATGTTTTCTTGCTCCCATTATTTACTTAAATTTTTAAATGGTTTAACCCTTAGCTTACTTTCTGTTACCAGAGTGACCGCCAAAGCGACGTGTTGGAGCGAACTCTCCAAGCTTGTGGCCAACCATATTCTCTGTAACATAAACAGGGATAAATTTATTACCGTTATGAACTGCAACAGTATGTCCTACGAAATCAGGAGATATCATTGAAGCTCTAGCCCATGTCTTAACAACATTCTTCTTGCCACTCTCGTTCATAGCGAGAATCTTCTTCTCGAGAGAAACGTTGATGTATGGACCCTTTTTAAGTGAACGACTCATAATTTACTCTTTATTTTTTGTTAGCTCTTTCAATAATATACTTGTTAGAAAGCTTCTTAGGTGCGCGAGTCTTAAGACCCTTAGCGTACAAGCCCTTACGTGAACGTGGATGACCACCACTCTGGCGACCTTCACCACCACCCATTGGGTGATCAACAGGGTTCATAACAACACCACGGTTGTGTGGACGACGACCCAACCAGCGTGAACGACCAGCCTTACCAGACTGCTCAAGAGCATGGTCAGAGTTACCAACACTACCAACTGTAGCCTTACAAGCACTCAAAATCTGGCGTGTTTCACCAGAAGGGAGCTTAATTACACAATAACTGCCCTCACGAGAAGTCAACTGAGCAAAATTACCAGCCGAACGAACCAACAAAGCACCCTGACCAGGACGCAACTCGATGTTGTGGATCACTGTACCTACAGGGATGTTTGCCAATGGAAGACAGTTACCGATTTCAGGAGCAGCCTCTGCACCTGACATCAAAGTAGCGCCTACCTGAAGTCCGTTAGGAGCAATAATGTAACGTTTTTCACCATCAGCGTAGTAAAGCAAAGCGATACGAGCCGAACGGTTTGGATCGTACTCGATTGTCTTAACAACTGCTGGAACACCATCTTTCTCACGTTTGAAGTCGATTAAACGATACTTCTGCTTATGACCACCGCCAATGTAGCGAACGGTCATCTTACCGGTGTTGTTTCGACCGCCGGTAGAACGCTTACCGTAAACGAGAGACTTCTCTGGCACGGATGCAGTAATATCCTCGAACGTGCCAATAACCTTGTGTCTTTGACCCGGAGTAACCGGTTTTAATTTACGTACTGCCATTTTTTATTTTAAATATTGCTGTAAAAATCAATTGTATCGCCCTCCTTAAGAGTAACGATTGCCTTCTTGAACGCATTCTTCTGACCCTTAACAAGACCTGCCTTTGTGTAACGAGCAGAGCGCTTGCCAGCGTAGCGAATAGTGTTCACGTCAACTACTGTAACATTATACAGACTCTCAACTTCCTTCTTAATCTCGAGCTTATTAGCCTCAGGACGAACAACGAAGCCATAGCGGTTAGGCTGCTTGTCTGTAATCTTGGTCATCTTCTCAGTAACCAATGGTTTGATAATAAATGCCATATTCTAATATCTCCTTTTTACTTTGTTAAGATCTGGTCGATAGTCTCAAGCGACTTTTCTGTAATCACTACAACATCTGCGTTCAAAATTTTGTACGAATTGACGTTAGATGCGAGGATAACCTCAGCGCGCTGTAAGTTACGTGCAGACAAATATACGTTTTTATTTGATTCTGGCAAAACAAAGAGTACTTTTTTGCCCTCGATTTTAAGATTCTTAAGAACACTTAAGAATTCTTTAGTCTTTGGAGCCTCGAATGTGAAATCTTCCAACATTACGATTGCGCTCTCCTGTGCCTTGTAAGACAAAGCAGACTTACGAGCAAGAATCTTTACTTTTTTGTTGAGCTTGAAGCGGTAATCACGTGGTTTAGGACCAAATACGCGAGCACCACCTACGAGTACAGGTGAGTTAATATCACCACGGCGAGCACCGCCGCCGCCCTTCTGACGACCAAGCTTACGAGTAGAACCGCTCATCTCGCTTCTCTCCTTAGACTTAGCTGTACCCTGACGCTGGTTAGCGAGATACTGCTTTACGTCGAGGTAGAGAACGTGATCGTTAGGCTCAATGCCGAAGACTGCATCATTAAGAGCTACCTTGCGGCCGGTCTCCTGACCTTTGATATCTAATACGCTAACTTCCATTATTTCTCAATTAAAACAGTTGAACCTTTGCATCCAGCGAAAGAACCCTTAACGATAAGGAGATTCTGCTCTGGAATTACCTTTAACACCTGAAGGTTCTGAGTTGTTACTCTATCACCTCCCATTTGGCCGCCCATGCGCATACCCTTGAATACCTTAGCAGGGTAAGAACATGCACCAATAGATCCCGGCTTACGGGCGCGGTCATCCTGACCATGAGTAGACTGACCTACACCACCGAATCCGTGACGCTTAACAACGCCCTGGAAGCCTTTACCCTTTGATGTACCAATTACGTCAACGAACTTGCAGCCGTTGAAGATTTCAACTGTAATGGTGTCACCGAGGTTGTACTCCTCATCAAACTTGAACTCGGCCAAGTGCTTCTTAGGTGTTGTGCCTGCCTTCTTGAAGATTCCCATCATAGGCTGAGAAGTACGCTTCTCCTTTGCCTCTTCGAAACCTAACTGATAAGCCTTGTAACCATCCTTTTCTACGGTCTTAACCTGGGTTACAACACAAGGACCTACTTCGATAACAGTGCACGGAATGTTCTTACCGTCGGCACTGAAAACGGATGTCATTCCGATTTTCTTTCCAATTAATCCTGGCATTTCAATTTAATTTTTAATAATTAGACTTTGATTTCTACTTCTACACCACTTGGCAATTCAAGCTTCATCAAGGCATCAACTGTCTTAGCTGTTGAGCTGTAGATGTCAATGAGACGCTTGAAATCTGAGAGCTGGAACTGCTCGCGAGACTTCTTGTTAACGAAAGTACTACGGTTTACAGTAAAAATACGCTTGTGTGTTGGCAGTGGAATAGGACCACTAACGATAGCGCCTGTTGCCTTTACAGCCTTCACAATCTTCTCAGCTGACTTGTCAACCAACTGGTGGTCGTAAGACTTCAGCTTAATTCTGATTTTCTGACTCATTTTTAAAATTAAGTTATTATTATATGAATTATTTTAGTCTAAAGGAAGAAGAGGTACGCTGCTTAAGAGTCATTCGCTAAGCAGCGCCTCATCTTACCATTATTTCTTTGTTATTAAAGAAGTTCTGCGTGACCCTTAACCTCCTCCAACACAGCCTTAGCAATTGTTGAAGAAAGAGGTGCATGATGATCGTACTCCATAGAACTTGTTGCACGACCAGAAGTGATAGTACGCAAAGCTGTTACATAACCGAACATCTCAGCCAATGGAACCATTGCCTTTACGATGCGAGCACCGCTACGACCTTCTTCCATACCCTGAACGAGACCACGGCGCTTATTCAAGTCACCGATTACGTCACCCATGTTCTCTTCTGGAGTAACAACCTCTACCTTCATGATAGGCTCCATCAAAACAGGACCAGCCTTAGGGCAAAGTACCTTGAATGCCTGATGTGCTACCAACTCGAATGACAACTGGTCAGAGTCAACTGGGTGGAAGCTACCATCGGTCAAAGTTACCTTCAAACCTGTCATTGGGAAGCCACCGAGTACACCATTTGACAAACAGTCAGCGAAGCCCTTCTGTACTGATGGGATGAATTCCTTAGGAACGTTACCACCCTTAACCTCGTTGATGAACTGCAAGTCGCCCTCCTTGTAATCCTCGTCCTTAGGACCGATGGTTACATCGATACAAGCGAACTTACCACGACCACCAGACTGCTTCTTGTAAGTCTCACGGCTCTGAGCTGTCTTAGTGATAGCCTCCTTGTAGTTAACCTGAGGTTTACCCTGGTTACACTCAACCTTGAACTCACGCTTCAAACGGTCGATGATGATATCCAAGTGGAGCTCACCCATACCAGAGATGATTGTCTGACCGCTCTGCTCATCAGTACGTACTGTAAAGGTTGGATCCTCCTCAGCCAACTTAGCGAGACCGTTATCCAACTTAGCGATGTCAGCCTGGCTCTTAGGCTCAACTGCGATAGAGATTACAGTATCAGGGAATGTCATAGACTCCAATACAATTGGGTGATCCTCATCACAGAGTGTATCACCAGTACGGATATCCTTGAAACCTACACCTGCACCGATATCACCTGCGTCGATTGACTCCATTGGAATTTCCTGCTTAGAGTTCATCTGGAACAGACGGCTGATACGCTCGCGCTTGCCAGAACGTGGGTTGTAAACATAAGAACCAGCAACAACCTTACCTGAGTAAACGCGGAAGAATACCAAGCGGCCCATGAATGGGTCAGTAGCAATCTTAAATGCGAGAGCAGATGTTGGCTCATCCTCAGATGGCTTACGATCCTCTTCCTCTTCTGTATCAGGGTTAGTACCGATGATATTTGGAGTATCCATTGGTGATGGCAAGAATGCACATACATAGTCGAGCAATGGCTGAACACCCTTGTTCTTGTATGAAGAACCGAGCAACATTGGGCAGCATTCCATAGCGCAGCAACCCTTACGGATAGCAGCAAGGAGTTTCTCCTCTGGAATATCCTGACCATCGAGATAGAGCTCCATAACCTCGTCATCGAAGTTAGCAGCACCCTCAAGAAGCTTATCACGCCACTCTGCAGCCTCGTCAGCCAAATCAGCAGGAATTTCCTCTACGTCATACTCAGCACCCATAGTCTCATCGTGCCAGAGAATAGCCTTCATCTTGATCAGGTCAACTACACCCTTGAAGTTCTCCTCTGCACCAATAGGAATCTGAATAGCAATAGGATTAGCACCCAAGATATCCTTCATCTGCTGAACTGTCTCAAAGAAGTTAGCACCTGAACGGTCCATCTTGTTTACATAACCGATACGAGGTACATTGTACTTGTCAGCCTGGCGCCATACTGTCTCTGACTGTGGCTGTACACCGTCAGCTGCAGAATATGTAGCAACAGCACCATCGAGTACACGGAGTGAACGCTCAACCTCAGCAGTGAAGTCAACGTGTCCCGGAGTATCGATCAAGTTAATCTTATAAGACTTACCGAGATAGTTCCAGTTACAAGTTGTAGCTGCAGAAGTGATAGTAATACCACGCTCCTGCTCCTGGACCATCCAGTCCATTGTAGCAGCACCATCGTGTACCTCACCGATCTTATGAGTCTTACCTGTATAGAACAAGATACGCTCAGATGTTGTTGTCTTTCCGGCATCGATGTGCGCCATGATACCGATGTTACGTGTCAAATGTAAATCGCGATTTGCCATTTTCTTTTAAACCTATTTTATATGTTAAATTAGAATCTGAAGTGAGCAAATGCACGGTTAGCCTCAGCCATACGATGCATATCCTCCTTACGCTTGAAAGCGCCACCCTGATTGTTATAAGCATCCATAATCTCAGCAGCAAGCTTGTCTGCCATAGTCTTACCACCACGCTTGCGAGCGAAGCTGATAAGGTTCTTCATAGAGATACTTTCCTTACGGTCAGGACGAATTTCTGTAGGAACCTGGAAGGTAGCACCACCAATACGGCGGCTCTTAACCTCAACCTGTGGAGTAATATTATCGAGAGCCTGCTTCCAAATTTCAAGTGCAGACTTCTCCTCGTTAGCCATCTTAGCCTTTACGGTATCGAGTGCATTGTAGAAAATCTCATAAGATGTATTCTTCTTACCATCATACATCAAATGATTTACGAATTTAGAGACCTTCTGGTCGTTGAAGACTGGATCTGGGAGGATCACTCTCTTCTTTGGTTTTGCTTTTCTCATTTTTAATCGAAAAAATTTAAATTCTGCATGGGGCTGTATATCGTTCTTCAACACTCGCACCCGAGTATTTACTCAACCTGTTACTTCTCCAGCAAAACGTTTAATAAAATAATCTTTTTACCTAAACTCTCGACCTTCTCCGACCGTGAGTTTTCGGATTTCTTTTAATTTTGTCCGGATTTAGAATTACTTCTTAGCCTTTGGACGCTTAGCACCGTACTTAGAACGACGCTGTGTGCGGTTTGCAACACCTGCGGTATCAAGAGTACCACGAACGATGTGATAACGAACACCAGGAAGGTCCTTTACACGACCACCACGAACCAATACGATTGAGTGCTCCTGCAAGTTGTGTCCCTCTCCTGGAATGTAAGAGTTAACCTCCTTAGAGTTTGTCAAACGTACACGGGCAACCTTACGCATTGCCGAATTAGGCTTCTTTGGAGTTGTTGTGTAAACACGAACGCAAACACCACGACGCTGAGGACATGAATCCAAAGCTGGAGACTTGCTCTTGTCTACCAAAACTCTTCTGCCTTTTCTTACTAACTGTGAAATAGTAGGCATAATTTTACTTTTTAATTTATTATTTTGTTTTTTATTATTGTCTTATTTCCGTATAAGCCACCACATTATGGGGTTTTTCGGGGTGCAAAGTTACGATTTTTTCTGCAAACTACCTAATATTATAGGTAACTTTTGAAAAAGGATTCTAAATTTTAACTTTATATAACTATTAAAAACAAAACTTATAAAGAAAAAGTGGAATTTAGCAGGAAATTTAGTCTTAGTATGTATGTTTTATGGATTAAGCCTCACCTTTTGGTGTGCCGAATGGAGCGATAGTACGATCCTGCTGCTCTTCTGCCATCTTAATCTTACCGAAAGTCTGCTCATAATTATATACATTACTCTGCAAGGCCTGAAGCAAACGCTTAGCGTGCTCTGGTGCCATGATGACACGGCTCTTGATCTGAGGTGCCGGCATTCCTGGGAGTGCACAAGCAAAATCCAAAATGAAATCTGAGCTAGAATGGGTAATCAATGCCAAGTTTGAATATGTACCTTCTGCTACTTCTGGGCTGATACCCATCTGGAACTGATTCTGCTGTTCCTTATTCTTATTTTCTTCCATAATTTTATCAAGTTAATAGGGTTAAACTTTAATTTATGATGCAAATTTACACATAATATCTGGAAAAAACGAATAATCTGCCAATTATTTTGTGTTAAAAGTCCTTTCACACTAAAACGCTTCAAAGACACAAGCTTAGTATGAAAGGACTTTTGAAATATAAATTCTTTTTTATCTGAAGAACCGGTCTGTCAGAAGCGGCTCTTCTCTGCATTACCAGCACCTGAGCCCTTATACTTTCTATGACCGGAATTGAATTTATAGACCACCCTGACACCAATTTCACGGGCACTATTATAACTATCCTTCGTCAAGGTTGCATGGTCACCATACATGGTCCATTGGTCTTTCTGACTTCTGAAGATATCGTCTGCATAGAAATTAACAGTCAAAGCTTCATCCAAAAATGTCTTAACCATTCGCATGGAGGCATAATAACCAGAGCGATACCGGCGGAAAGCATTATAGGATGTAGTATTGGCATGAAGAGTTACCCATGAAGTCCAAGTGGAGCTCAACTTAAACTGGTTGTTCCATGTAATACCCAAGGCAGGCTTCGACAAACCACGAGGAGCACCATATTTTTCCGCATCAAAAAAAGGCTTCTGAAAGAAGACTTGCCATGTAGGCTGATACCAATCGAACTTGGGAGCAGCTATGACATACGCTGTCATCGTCTGCTTGCTGGAAAAGTTCACATTTCTCAAGAAGGCTATATCCTGATGATTATAAAGGGTAACATACCAGATGATGGGATTGTCCTCATAAAGATACTCCACACCAAACGAAACCCAGTTGCACATCACATCCAATGAAACATCATGAGCAATGGTAGGACGAAGATAAGGATCGCCACCTTCATACATATAGCGATTATCATACTGCACCTCATTGCGCAAGGAACTATAAGAAGGACGCTTTGTCTTGCAGGTATACGCCAGAGATGCCGCCCATGGTTCCTTATTCCATGACAGGGTCAGGTTGGGAAACCAATTGCTATAATTCCTGCTAGGCTCTTCTTCATACTTACCGAAAGAATAATACTTGGCAGACACATACTCGTATCTCAATCCTGCATCCATTGAAAACGAGCCTAAAGGATATGAAAAGGCAAGAAATCCCGCCAAATTATCTTCCTTCATATCGGTAGAAGCATCCGCCACAATGCCTTCCGCATTGCTATATTCTCCGCTACTGTGGGTATGGCTCACTTCGCTTCCTAACTCCAACTGCCCCTTGGCTATGGGATAAGAAAGAACCAGTTTGCCTGCAAGCAACTGATTATGGCGGCGACTCGCAGTATGGATTTCCCGATTTTCCAATACGGTAGCCTCTTCTGTTTCCAACATATCCCGCCCAGTTTTTTGCCAGAGATAGGTTCCATTAAAGTCTATTCCCAGTTTATTGACCTTTCCCACATAGTAAGCATTCAACTCATGGGTAGGACCACCTATATCATCGACCAATGCTTTCTGTTTGATGATATCCACAGGTTGTCCCTCATTGAATATTTCCTGCTGTCCATCAACATGCCCTTTCGCATAGGGTTCGCATTCTAAATCATAAGAAGCACCGATAGAGTTTTCATCATTGAGATCATAATTGAAACCAAAGTTTACTTCTCCCATTGTATTGCGATAGGATAAGGGATCATACTGGTTTACGGTAACATTCTTCGTTCCTTCAATATGCTGAATTAGCGAAGTAGCCTCCTTATGCCCTCTTGTATATCCCCAAAGAGACCCAAACATGTTGAGCTTTTCACTCTGATAATTGAGACTAAGCTGTTCTGACCCTCCCAGATATCCATTATACCATACCATGGAATTCAAGGAACCACTCATACCTTCACCTTGCTTCTTGACGGTCCGGATACGAATCACCGAACTGACCGTGGCATCATATCTTGCACCAGGCGAAGTAATGATTTCCACATTCTTGATGGCATCAGACTTCAGGCGCTGCAATTCCCTGGAATCTCTCACCTGCTTATTGTTGATATATATAATAGGTGTACCCTTGCCATAAACGCTGATGACATCGGTACTACTTACATTGATGCGAGGTAATTGTCGGAGTACATCAACGGCATCTCCTACTTTTGACAAATCAGAATGCTGTATGTCTATGAGCATTCCTTCACGTCCCATCTTGAAAGATGGCAATTTCGCCTTCACCGTAACACCATTGATATGCATGGTACTCTCCTTCAATACCACATTTCCGACTTTTCCCACATTATATATATTATATAAGGTGTAATAACCAACACAACTTACTTTGGCGAGAACCTTCTTCATGCCACAAGGTATCACGAAATTGCCGCTGGCATTGGTCACACCACCTGTGAGAAAGGAAGAATCCCTAGGATTGAGTAAAGCCACATTGGCAAAATCCACTGGTCGATGACGTTCATCAATCACCCGTCCCATCAATTTGGTAGGTTCCTTTTGGGTACATTCCACGAATATCAAGCTATCCTCTATCGTAGCCTTCATCGGATAAAATCCAAAGACCCGCCCCAAAGCTTCCTGCAAATCGAGATTACGGAAAGAGGTAGTGACGGTGAAATCTTCCAGTTCATTATAGATAAAACTGATTTTATATCGACGGGTTGCCTTGTCTAAATCCTTCAGGACTTCGGACATTGAACGGTTGCTATAGCTTCGAGAGATGCGCTGTCCAAACGATGCCTGTACCAACAGACACATCAGGAAAGCGAACATATATTTCTTCATAATCTTTATATTGATTTGATACATATTACAAATAAGCCAACTTGTAAACAGACCTGTCAGCGACTGGGTTATTCTACAACAAGTTGCTCATTGTCCAAAGAGAGAACTATCTGCTGTGAATGATTCAATTCATCCACTACACTCTGCAGACTGTTCTCGCTGTTCCATTCATAATAGAAACGAAGCTGCTTGGCTTCCTGGTTCTGGAACACAATCTTCACTCCATAATACTCTGCCATTTCTCCGAGCATCGTTTCTAAGGAAACATTGTCGAAAGTCTTATGCACAATTTCCTTCTTGACATCAGATGACGTAGCTTTATCACTGACAGCAGCAGTATTTGGACAGGATACTACTTTTACCTGAGACGTATCCCCTGCCGATGTTTCTTCTACCTGACGATGCGAACTGAATGTATGAATGGCAGCAAAGGCGATGCAAGACAGCAAACATACACCTATAAAGGAAGCAGCGAGTTTGCGCCAATCAAAACGGGACTTCACTACCGGATGCTGTTCAGCAAACAATTGCCATTCCTTATCTACATCCAAATCTTTCTCTGTCGCTTCTTTATCAAAAGCCATACGCATCTCCATCATCGTGAGATAGGTCTGGCGAGACTTCTCATCTTGGAGAATCTCTTTCATCTGAGACTCAGAATAATGCTCTGGGTGCTCAATCATGTCGATTACTTGTGTTAACTTATCCATTGTTCTTGGGATTAAAATGTTCTTTTATTCGTTTGATACCTTGAGCAAGATGCTTATAGACGGCAGCCTCACTGATACCTAACTCTTCTGAGATTTCATGATAAGTGAGTTTCTGGCGATAATGCATATTGACCACGCGCCGGGTTTGGAGCGTCAATTCTTCATCTACAAAACGAAGCATCTGATCTGCCTTGCTCATCTCATGGTCTATCTCGCGAATGATTCGGTTTTCATCATGCACGATATCTACCGTATGGTCCACTTTAAGACCAGCCTTGACCTTTTCGTGAAGGGTCATCTTTCTGAGATAATTCAAACATCGGTTTCGAGTAAGAACGAGAAAGTAACCTTCCGTACTTTTAGGTGGAAGCCGAAGCTTTCCACTGAGCAAATCTGCAAAAATATCGCTCACCACATCCCTTGCGGTCTCTTCATCGCCTAGAATCATCCTCGAAACGAGAAACATCTTTGAATAATGCTGGCGAAAAAGTTGTTCTATCTTTTCCATTTCTATTTTTATCTGTATTGTTTATCCCAAGAACACATCAAAGTACAAAATTCCCAACCCATGAAGAAGAAAAAATATAAAAAAGTTAGCGCATAACAGTAGACCACCGCATGCACATCACCTGTCATGCAAGCGCATATCAGCTGATATGCAAGCGCACAACAGCTGTTGTGCGACCAGAGATACTAGCTTTTCCAAAAACTTTAGCTGTCTTTTCCAACAATATATCAATAGCATACAAAAGAAAAAGAGGGTGCATCATAATCTTATGACACACCCTCCTTATTATATATGTGACTCTATTCTACTGATTAGTCCACGATAGGAGTATCTGCATAGTCGAGTACATTCTTTCTATTAGCTTGCATACGCTCGTACTCTTCCTTAGAGCCGACGATGAGCTTCTCCCACTGACGGAGACCAGTACCTGCAGGAATCAAGTGACCGCAGATTACATTCTCCTTCATACCCTCAAGGTAATCAACCTTACCACGGATAGCAGCCTCGTTCAAGACCTTAGTAGTTTCCTGGAAGGAAGCAGCACTCATGAAGCTCTTTGTACCAAGAGCAGCACGGGTGATACCCTGAAGAATCTGAGTAGAAGTAGCAGCAACTGCATCACGAACCTGTACAAGTTTCTTGTCACGACGCTTCAATGCAGAGTTCTCATCACGCAATCTGCGTGCTGTGATAATCTGACCTGGCTTAAGTTCGGTGCTGTCGCCGGCATCGGTAACAACCTTCTTACCCCAGATACGATCATTTTCCTCAGCGAAGTCGAGCTTGTCAACCAACTCCTGCTCCAGGAATGTTGTATCACCTGGATCGTCGATACGAACCTTACGCATCATCTGACGTACCACAACCTCGAAGTGCTTATCGTTGATAGCCACACCCTGGAGACGGTAAACGTCCTGAATCTGGTTAACGATATACTCCTGAACAGCAGTAGGACCCATGATGGCGAGGATATCGCCAGGAGTTACACTACCATCAGAAAGAGGAGTACCTGCACGTACAGCATCATGCTCCTGTACCAGGATCTGCTTAGAGAGAGAAACGAGATACTTCTTCTGATCACCAGTCTTAGATGTTACGATGATCTCACGGTTACCACGCTTTACCTTACCCATGGTTACCTCACCATCGATTTCTGATACGACAGCAGGGTTAGATGGGTTACGAGCCTCGAGAAGCTCGGTAACACGTGGAAGACCACCGGTGATATCACCAGCACCACCAACCGCACGAGGAATCTTAACCAACACCTCACCGGTCTTGATAGTCTGACCATCCTCAACAATGAGGTGACCACCTACAGGGAAGTTGTATGTACCAACTACCTCACCATTAGCATCGATAACATCACAAGAAGGAACCATCGCCTTATTCTTTGAATCAGTGATGATCTTCTCCTCCAAACCAGTGGTCTCATCGACCTCGGCACGGTAGGTCTGATCCTTCTGAACGTCATTGAACTTCAATGTACCGGCATACTGGCTGACGATAACGGCGTTGAATGGGTCCCAACGGGCAATCACAGTATCCTTTTCAACAACTTCACCTTCCTTATGATACAGAGAAGAACCGTAAGGAACATTCAATGTAGCAAGGATGATGTTTGTATTTGGATCAACGAAACGGATTTCGGCCAAGTGGCTTACTACCTTCTCGCACTTGATATCATTTCCTTCCTCATCTTCCTCGATGAAAGGAACAGTGCTCAATTCATCAAACTCGATACGAGACTTGTTCTTCGCAGCAATCTTAGCATTGGCAGCAGCGTTAGACGCAATACCACCGGCGTGGAATGTACGGAGAGTAAGCTGAGTACCAGGCTCACCAATAGCCTGAGCTGCGATGACACCGACAGCCTCACCAAGCTGAACCATGCGGGCTGTAGCCAAGTTACGACCGTAACACTTCATGCAGACACCCTTCTTGCTCTCACAGGTAAGTACGGAACGAATCTCAACGCTCTCGATAGGAGACTCATCGATTGCCTTAGCCTTTGGCTCTGTAATTTCCTCACCTGCCTTGACTATCAACTCACCTGTAGTTGGGTGGATAATGTCATGAACTGATACACGACCCAGGATACGCTCATAGAGTGAAGAAATAATCTCATCACCATTCTTCAATGCTGTACATACCAGACCGCGCAATGTACCACAATCCTCCTCAGTAATGATGACGTCATGAGAAACGTCAACAAGACGACGAGTCAGGTAACCAGCATCGGCAGTCTTCATAGCGGTATCCGCAAGACCCTTACGGGCACCATGAGAAGCGATAAAGTACTCCAACACTGACATACCCTCCTTAAAGTTAGAAAGGATAGGGTTCTCAATGATCTGCGCACCCTCTGCACCAGCCTTCTGAGGCTTAGCCATCAAACCACGCATACCTGACAACTGCTTAATCTGATCCTTAGAACCACGGGCTCCGGAATCAAGCATCATGTATACTGCGTTGAATCCCTGGTCAGCTTCAGTCATCTCCTTCATCAAGATGTTACCCAAATCGGTATTTACGTGAGTCCATGCATCGATAACCTGGTTGTAACGCTCCTTGTTGGTGATGAAACCCATGTTATAGTTGTTGGTGATTTCCTCAACCTCCTTGCGACCACGCTCAACGATAGCCTCCTTCTCTGGTGGGATAATGATATCACCAAGGTTAAATGACAAACCTGCAACGTATGCCATACGATAACCCAAGTTCTTGATACCATCGAGGAATTCACATGCCTCAGCCATACCTACGGCCTTGATTACACTAGAAATCAAGCCACGGAGAGTCTTCTTGGAAATGACATCGTTGAAGAATCCTACCTCATCAGGGATGATACCATTCACGATAACACGACCTACAGAAGTCTCAACCATACGCTTCTGAATCTTACCGTCAACCAAGTCGTCAACGACAACCTTTACCAAAGCGTGGAGATCACAACGCCCCTCGTTACGGGCAATCAAAGCCTCCTCAGGACCGTAGAATGTCAATCCCTCGCCCTTTGCACCTGGACGAATCTTTGTAATATAGTAGAGACCAAGCACCATATCCTGAGAAGGAACGGTGATAGGTGCACCATTAGCAGGGTTCAGAATGTTATGGCTCTGGAGCATCAGAATCTGAGTCTCCAAGATAGCCTCATTGCTCAATGGAAGGTGAACAGCCATCTGGTCACCATCGAAGTCGGCGTTGAACGCTGTACATGCCAATGGGTGCAACTGGATAGCCTTACCCTCAATCATCTTAGGCTGGAAAGCCTGAATACCGAGACGGTGAAGTGTAGGGGCACGGTTCAACATAACCGGATGACCCTTCATCACGTTCTCGAGGATATCCCAGATAACAGGCTCGCGACGGTCAACAATCTTCTTGGCACTCTTAACAGTCTTGACAATACCACGCTCAATCAACTTGCGGATGATAAATGGTTTGTAAAGCTCAGCAGCCATCAACTTAGGAAGACCACACTCACCCATCTTCAACTCAGGACCTACAACGATTACCGAACGAGCAGAGTAGTCAACACGCTTACCCAACAAGTTCTGACGGAAACGACCCTGCTTACCCTTCAAAGAGTCAGAGAGAGACTTCAATGGACGATTGCTCTCACTCTTGACAGCAGAACTCTTGCGAGAGTTGTCGAACAAGCTGTCAACAGCCTCCTGCAACATACGCTTCTCGTTTCGGAGAATCACTTCAGGAGCCTTGATTTCAACCAATCTCTTCAAACGGTTGTTACGGATGATAACACGACGATAGAGGTCGTTCAAGTCTGATGTAGCGAAACGACCACCGTCCAGCGGTACCAATGGGCGAAGCTCTGGAGGAGTAACAGGAATAATCTTCATGATCATCCATTCAGGCTTGTTAATACCCTTGCTGGCACGGAAACCCTCTACTACCTGAAGACGCTTCAAAGCCTCAGTCTTACGCTGCTGGCTAGAATCGTTGTTAGCTCGGTCACGAAGTTCGTATGACAGATTGTCGAGGTCTACATCCTGAAGAAGCTCATAGATAGCCTCTGCACCCATCTTGGCAATGAACTTGTTAGGATCTGAATCATCCAAACGATCATTTTCCTCGCTGATCTGGTTGTCGATAATGTCGATATACTCATCTTCTGTCAGGAGATCGAGCTTATGAGAACCGTTTACTTCCAATCCATCAGCATCTGTCTTACCTTCCATCACACCAGGCTGGATAACTACATACTTCTCGTAGTAGATAACAGCATCAAGTTTCTTGGTTGGCATACCGAGGAGGTAACCAATCTTGTTAGGAAGAGAACGGAAATACCAGATGTGAGCTACAGGAACAACGAGTTCGATGTGACCAGAACGCTCACGACGAACCTTCTTCTCAGTAACCTCTACACCGCATCGGTCGCAGACGATTCCCTTGTAGCGGATGCGCTTGTACTTACCGCAGGCGCACTCATAGTCCTTGGTAGGACCAAAAATGCGCTCGCAGAAGAGACCATCACGCTCCGGCTTGTATGTTCGATAATTAATGGTTTCAGGCTTAGTAACCTCACCATACGAATTTTCCAGGATCTCCTCAGGGGAAGCGAGACCGATGGTAATCTTCGTAAAATTATTCTTTACCTTTGTATCTTTTTTGAAAGCCATGTTTCTATATCTTAATTAGGGGTTCTCAAAATTAATCCAGCTTGATGCTCAAGCCAAGGCCGCGAAGCTCATGGAGCAATACGTTGAGTGACTCTGGAATGCCAGGTGTTGGCATTGGATCACCCTTCACGATTGCCTCGTATGCCTTGCTACGTCCTACAACGTCATCTGACTTGATAGTCAGAATCTCCTGCAATACGTGGCTGGCACCGAATGCCTCGATGGCCCAAACCTCCATCTCTCCGAATCGCTGACCACCAAACTGTGCCTTACCACCAAGTGGCTGCTGAGTAATCAGAGAGTAAGGACCGATGGAACGTGCGTGCATCTTATCCTCAACCATGTGACCCAACTTCAAGAAGTAAGTCATACCAACTGTAGCTGGCTGGTCGAACTGCTCACCTGTCTCACCATCATAGAGGTAAGTAGAACAGAAGCGAGGCAAACCAGCCTTATCTGTCCATTCAGAAAGGTCTTCCAGCTTAGCACCGTCAAAGATAGGAGTAGCGAACTTAACACCCAACTTCTTACCTGCAGCACCGAGGATACACTCAAAGATCTGACCAAGGTTCATTCGAGAAGGCACACCCAAAGGGTTCAATACCATATCAACAGGACGACCGTCTGCCATGAATGGCATATCCTCAAGACGAACTACCTTAGAAACGATACCCTTATTACCGTGACGACCAGCAAGCTTATCACCTACCTGAATCTTACGCTTCTTAGCGATGTAAACCTTAGCCATCTGAAGAATTCCTGATGGAAGCTCATCACCGATAGTAATAGCGAACTTGCGACGCTTCAACTCAGCATCAAGCTGCTTGTACTTGCGGATATAGTTCATGATCAAACGCTGGATCAAACCATTGGTATGGTCATCATCTGTCCAACCATTAGACTGAACACCATCATACTCCAGGTTCTTCAAGGCAGTAGCAGTGAACTTGCTACCCTTGGTAATGATTTCAGCACCTGTATAATCCTTGACGCCCTCAGAAGTCTTTCCCTCTGTCAGAGTGAGCAACTTATCAACGAGGATATCCTTCAAGTCGTCTCCCTTTGCCTCGTACTCCTCATCAATCTTTGCAAGTATAATCTTATCCTGCTTCTTGGATTCACGAGTCTTCACTGCACGTGAGAACAACTTCTTGTCAATAACAACACCACTCAAAGATGGATTAGCCTTCAATGAAGAATCCTTCACATCACCAGCCTTGTCACCGAAGATAGCACGGAGCAACTTCTCTTCTGGTGAAGGATCGCTCTCACCCTTAGGTGAAATCTTACCAATCATGATATCGCCTGGTTCAATTCTAGCACCTACGCGAACGATACCATTATCATCGAGGTCCTTTGTAGCTTCTTCGCTTACGTTTGGAATATCGGAAGTAAATTCCTCTACACCACGCTTAGTCTCACGAACATCAAGAGAATACTCGTCTACGTGAACAGAAGTCAACACGTCATCGCGAACCATGCGCTCAGAGATAACGACGGCATCCTCATAGTTATAACCCTTCCAAGGGATATAAGCAACGAGCAAGTTACGACCCAAAGCCAACTCACCATTTTCAGTAGCATAACCCTCAGTCAGGATATCGCCAGCCTTCACACGTTGACCCTTATTGCAGATAGGACGCAAGTCGATGGTCATATTCTGGTTGGTACGACGGAACTTAGGAATACGATACTCCTTCAAAGCAGGCTCGAAGCTTACGAACTCATCATCCTCTGTACGATCGTAAAGAATACGGATGGTTGTAGCATCTACATATTCGATAACACCCTCGCCTTCTGCAGTAACCATAGTACGTGAATCTTCACAAACCTGCTTCTCAAGACCAGTACCTACGATAGGTGCATCATTGTGAAGCAATGGAACAGCCTGGCGCATCATGTTACATCCCATCAACGCACGGTGACCGTCATCATGCTCCAAGAATGGAATCAAACCTGCTGATACAGAAGCAATCTGCTGAGGTGACACGTCAACATAATCAACGTCTGCAGGAGGAACAACAGGGTAATCAGCATCCTGACGGCACTTAACAACGTCACGGATAAATTCACCTTCTTCTGTCAAAGGAGCATTACCCTGACCAATAATCTTAGCCTCTTCATCCTCAGCGGTCAAGAATACGACATCAGCATTATCCATGTCAACCTTGCTGTCGTTAACCTTACGGTAAGGAGTAACGATAAAGCCAAGGTCATTGATCTTTGCATACATACAGAGAGAAGAAATCAAACCGATGTTTGGACCTTCAGGACTCTCAATAGGACAAAGACGACCATAGTGAGTATAGTGTACGTCACGAACCTCGAAACCTGCACGCTCACGAGACAAACCACCAGGACCGAGGGCAGAAAGACGACGCTTGTGAGTTACCTCAGCCAATGGGTTGGTCTGGTCCATGAACTGAGACAATGGGTTTGTACCGAAGAATGAGTTGATAACACTAGAGATGGTCTTGGCATTGATCAAATCTGTTGGTGTAAACACCTCATTGTCACGAACGTTCATACGCTCACGGATTGTACGGCTCATACGTGCCAAACCGATAGAGAACTGGTTAGCCAACTGCTCGCCAACGGTACGAACACGACGGTTAGACAAGTGGTCGATATCATCAACTGTAGCACTTGAGTTGATGAGCTGAATCAAATATTTGATAATCTCGATGATATCGTCCTTAGTCAAAACGCGGACATCCATATCTGTATCGAGACCCAACTTCTTATTAATACGGTAGCGACCTACCTCACCCAAATCATAACGCTTGTCTGAGAAGAACAAGTTCTGGAATACTTCGCGTGCACTGGCATCATCAGCAGGATCAGCATTACGCAACTGACGATAAATGTAGTTGACAGCCTCTTTTTCAGAGTTACTTGGGTCCTTTGCCAATGTATTGAAGATGATGGTAAACTTGTTAGCAGCCTCTTCATTCTTGTGAAGAAGAACAGTAGAAGCACCACTCTCAACAATCTCCTCGATGTTATCGACAGTCAACTCGGTTTCACGTTCCATGATAACCTCGTTACGTTCGATAGATACAACTTCACCAGTATCCTCATCAACGAAGTCCTCATACCAACTCTTCAGGACACGTGCAGCAAGCTTGCGACCGATAGCAGCCTTCATATTCTTCTTGTTAACCTTAACCTCCTCAGCAAGGTCGAAAATCTGGAGAATATCCTTATCCTGCTCATAGCCGATAGCACGAAGCAAGGTAGTAACAGGCAACTTCTTCTTACGGTCGATGTAAGCATACATCACATTATTGATGTCAGTAGCAAACTCAATCCAGCTACCCTTGAAAGGAATGATACGGGCAGAATAGAGAAGAGTGCCATTTGCATGAACACCCTGTCCAAAGAACACACCAGGTGAACGGTGCAACTGAGAAACAACAACACGCTCAGCACCATTGATGACGAATGTACCGTTAGAAGTCATGTAAGGGATAGTACCCAAGAATACATCTTGAATGAAAGTACCGAAATCCTCATGGTCAGGATCAGTACAATACAGTTTCATCTTAGCCTTCAAAGGTACGCTATATGTAAGACCGCGCTCCAAGCACTCATCGATAGAATAACGAGGAGGGTCAATATAGTAATCCAAGAACTCAAGAACGAAATTATTACGAGTATCGGTGATAGGGAAATTCTCAGAGAACACCTTATACAAACCGTCATTCTTGCGTTCCTCAGGCGGAGTATCCAACTGTAAGAAGTCCTTAAAAGACTTTAACTGCACATCGAGAAAATCCGGATATGGGTACGGATTATGGACGCTGGCAAAATTTACTCTGTTATCAACAATTTTTGTAGCCATTAGAAGTTATTAAATGGGGTTTTATTAACATGATAATAAAAGACACAAAAAGGTTAGGACTCGCCTACTAGGAGAATCCTAACCATTATGTAAGAGATGTAATTAATCTAATTACTTGAGCTCTACCTTAGCACCAGCCTCTTCGATAGCCTTCTTAAGGTTCTCAGCCTCGTCCTTAGATACACCCTCCTTGATTGTAGAAGGAGCACCGTCTACGAGATCCTTAGCCTCTTTCAAACCGAGACCACAAGCCTCCTTAACAGCCTTTACTACCTGGAGCTTAGCGCCACCAACTTCAGCGAGAACTACGTCGAATGAAGACTTCTCCTCAGCTGCAGCTGCACCACCAGCAGCAGGACCAGCAGCTACAGCTACAGCTGCAGCAGCAGGCTCAATTCCATACTCGTCCTTGAGGACTGTTGCCAACTCATTAACTTCCTTAACAGTAAGATTTACTAACTCTTCTGCAATAGCTTTGATATCTGCCATTTTATTCTAAATTTTTATTTGTTTATACTATTAAAATTGATAACATTGTGATTGATTACTCAGGACGCTCGCCCAATGTCTTAAGCACACCGTGAATAGTGTTGCTTCCTGATTGAAGAGCAGAAACAACGTTCTTTGCTGGAGACTGGAGCAAAGCAACAATCTCTGCGATAACCTCGCTCTTGCTCTTGATTGCTGAAAGTTCTGCGAGCTTGTCTGCACCAACATAAAATCCTTCCTCTGCATAAGCAGCCTTCAATGCTGGGATGCCTTCCTTCTCGTATTCCTTCAACAACTTAGCTGGTACATTAGCTACGTTAGTGAACATAACTGCTGTAGTACCCTTCAAGCTGCCATAAAGCTCAGAGAAATCGATGTCTGATGCCTCAAATGCCTTGTGAAGCAAGGTATTCTTAACAACAACCATCTTAATCTCACTCTTGAAACACTTGCGACGAAGATTGCTTGTCTTCTCTGCATCCAATCCTGTAACATCTACAAGATAGAAGTGAGGGAATTCCTGAAGCAACTGTCCAAGTTTGGTGATGATAGTATCTTTAACTTCTTTCTTCATTTTACAAAACTTTTAGAGTTATTCAACTGATTTAGGATCAATCTTGATACCCTTACTCATAGTGCTAGAAATAAAGATACTCTTGATATATGTACCTTTAGCAGCAGCAGGCTTCAACTTGATAACTGTATTGATGAACTCCTTAGCATTTCCGTAGATCTGCTCTGAGGTCATACTAACCTTACCGATTGAAGTGTGGATAATACCAGCCTTATCAACCTTAAAGTCAATCTTACCTTGCTTAACTTCCTTAACTGCCTTAGCAACATCCATAGTTACAGTGCCACTCTTAGGGTTTGGCATCAATCCACGAGGACCGAGAACACGACCCAAAGGACCAATCTTACCCATGCAAGATGGCATTGTGATGATGACATCAATATCTGTCCAACCACCCTTAATCTTCTCAACATATTCGTCGAGACCTACGTAGTCAGCGCCTGCTTCCTTAGCAGCAGCTTCCTGATCAGGAGTACAGAGAGCGAGCACGCGAGTAACCTTACCGGTACCGTTTGGCAATGAAACAACGCCACGAACCATCTGGTTAGCCTTACGTGGGTCAACACCTAAACGTACATCAATATCAAGAGATGCATCAAACTTGGTTGTGGTAATTTCCTTAACCAACTCTGCAGCCTCTTTCAAAGTGTACATCTTCCCTGCTTCAACCTTATCAGCTACTGATTTTTGATTTTTTGTCAGTTTACTCATTTTTCTAATTGAAGTTTTAAATTATTTACCAGGGAAGTCTCCCTTTACAGTAATACCCATACTTCTTGCAGTACCAGCGATGAGCTTCATAGCTGACTCTACAGTAAAGCAGTTCAAGTCCTTCATCTTATCCTCAGCGATTACCTTTACCTGATCCCAAGTAAGAGAAGCAACCTTCTGACGATTAGGCTGAGCAGAACCACTCTTGATCTTTGCAGCCTCTTTCAACTGTACAGCAGCAGGAGGAGTCTTGATAACGAAATCGAACGACTTGTCAGTGTAGTATGTAATAACAACTGGCAATACCTTACCTGCTTTGTCCTGGGTACGGGCGTTGAACTCCTTGCAGAATCCCATGATATTAATACCTTTAGAACCCAGAGCAGGTCCTACTGGAGGTGAAGGATTTGCAGCGCCACCTTTAATCTGTAATTTGATTAATCCAGCAACTTCTTTAGCCATTTTCTTGTTAATATTTAAAATTGAAACTTATAAAAGGATCTAAAATTCTCGTAACAGAATCCTATTCCTTTTCTACTTGCATAAAACCTAATTCCAACGGAGTTTTACGTCCGAAGATCTTAACCGTTACCTTCAGCTTATGTTTCTCCAAGTTAACCTCTTCGATAACACCGCTGAATCCACTGAATGGACCTTCCATTACCTTAACAGTATCATTAACGAGATAAGGACAATCTAGATTCTCCTCAAATTCAGTCTCTTCTGCTGCTCCCAACATTCGATTTATATCTCTCTGTGGGACAGGTGTAGGCTCATCCAATCCTCCAAGGAAACCTAGAACATTAGGCATGAAACGCAGTGTATGCGCAACATCACCCTTCAGTTTAGCCTCCACAAAAACATAACCTGGAAGAGATACTTTTTCTTTAACTACTCTCTTACCATTACGCACAGCCGCATGCTTCTCAACTGGTATAAGCACCTGAGAAACATTTGCTGCAAGTAAGTCATTGTGCTTCATCTCAGCTTCGATGTATTCTTTCACCTTAGCCTCTTTACCGCTTACGGCCTTGAGCACATACCATTTATTTCCTGCGTCTGCCATTTCCTTTAAAAATTAACCTGGATAAACAACACCCATAAAGGCTTTGAATATAGAGTCCATCGCGAACACCACCAATGCAATGACTAGGGAAGCAGATAATACAACCATTGCACTATGAGTAAGTTCGGCACGTGATGGCCAAGTAGTCTTATGCGCAAGTTCATCGTAACATGCCTTGCAATAATTTACTATTTTATTCATATTATCTTCTATTTTGCACGGGTTGAAGGGCTCGAACCCTCGACACCTGGTTTTGGAGACCAGTGCTCTACCAACTGAGCTAAACCCGTAAGTTGACTTCCGCCTCCGCAGAAGCGGAAGTCATATATAGTAAGTCTAGATAATTCTAAAATTACTGAATATCGTCGAGGAGTGCTGTAATCTGACCAGAACCTACTGTACGACCACCCTCACGGATAGCGAAACGAAGACCCTCGTTCAAAGCAACCTTGTAGATCAACACTACCTCAATCTCTACGTTATCACCAGGCATTACCATCTCAACTCCCTCTGGAAGCTTGATTTCACCTGTACAGTCCATAGTACGGAGATAGAACTGAGGACGATACTTGTTACCGAATGGAGTATGACGTCCACCCTCTTCCTTCTTCAATACATAGATAGAAGCCTTGAAGTGATCGTGAGGAGTAATAGCACCTGGATGTACAACAACCATACCACGCTTAACTTCTGCCTTGTCAATACCACGGAGAAGCAAACCTACGTTATCACCTGCCTCACCCTCAGCGAGTACCTTACGGAACATCTCAACACCAGTGATAACAGACTTCTTATCCTCACCAAGACCGAGCAACTGAACTTCGTCACCTACCTTACAACGACCAGTCTCGATACGACCAGTAGCAACAGTACCACGACCTGTGATTGAGAATACGTCCTCGATAGGCATCAAGAATGGCTTGTCAACCTCACGCTCAGGCTCCTGAATCCACTCATCAACTACGTCCATCAAGTTCTCAACAGACTTAACCCACTTCTCTACACCGTTCAAAGCACCGAGAGCAGAACCGCGTACGATTGGAGTATCCTCCTCATAACCGTACTGTTCGAGGATCTCATGAAGCTCCATCTCAACGAGCTCAAGCATCTCCTCATCGTCAACCATATCACACTTGTTCAAGAAAACAACCAAGCGAGGAACGTTTACCTGACGTGCAAGAAGTACGTGCTCACGTGTCTGTGGCATAGGACCATCAGTAGCAGCACAAACCAAGATAGCACCATCCATCTGAGCAGCACCAGTAACCATGTTCTTTACATAGTCAGCGTGTCCAGGACAGTCAACGTGCGCATAGTGACGCTTTGCAGTCTCATACTCGATGTGAGCAGAGTTGATAGTGATACCACGCTCTTTCTCCTCAGGAGCATTATCAATCTGATCGAATGACTTAACTTCCTCAGTTGTACCGAGCTTCTCATTCAATACCTTAGAGATAGCAGCGGTCAGAGTAGTCTTACCATGGTCAACATGACCAATTGTACCAATGTTAACATGCGGTTTGGTACGCACGAATTCTTCTTTAGCCATAGCTTTTCTTTTTATTTATATAAATGAATAATCTGTTCCTCTACCATCCTAAAGCATCTAGAACGATAGAGCTGTAACTGAGAGTTGAACTCAGGACCTCTTCCTTACCAAGGAAGTGCTCTACCACTGAGCTATTACAGCAAGTTAATAAATTGAGCGGAAAACGGGGCTCAAACCCGCGACCCCCAGCTTGGAAGGCTAGTGCTCTATCAACTGAGCTATTTCCGCTTATCAAAGAAAGTGGGTAGTGATGGATTCGAACCACCGAAGGCATAGCCAGCAGATTTACAGTCTGCCCCATTTGGCCACTCTGGTAACTACCCATAAACTTTCCTTTCGAGCCTCTTGTCGGATTCGAACCAACGACCCCGAGATTACAAATCACGTGCTCTGGCCAACTGAGCTAAAGAGGCAATCTTTACAGCCGCAATACGGCTAAGTTTTCGACCTATCGGAAAACGGCTGCAAAGATACAACTATTTTTTGAATCCACAAAATTTTTTCGTGTTTTTTTTATCGATTCCTTGTTTTTTCTTTAAATTTGGTCAATTGAACCTTCATAGAATCCACTGCCTGGTCAACTCCCTCCTCAAAAGTATCGCATGTCTTCTCCACAAACAAATGGGTTCCTGGGACTGCAACATCGAGATGGACTTCCTTGTTAAGGGCAGTAGCAGGTTTTACGACCTTTAATTGCACCTCTACTTTCTGTATATCTTCATAAGTTTTCTCCAACTTGGCGATTTTCTTCTCGATAAACGCCTGTAACTTCTCAGTAGCGTCGAAATGAATCGACTGAATCTTAATTTCCATAGTGACCTCCAATTTTAAAAGGTTATGCCCTTGGATGGGCTTCATTATAAACTCGCTTTAACTGTTCGAACGTTGTATGCGTATAAATCTCCGTAGTAGAGAGCTTGGCATGTCCCAACAGTTTTTTCAAACTTTCAATACCAACATGATGATTCAACATTGCCGTAGCAAACGTATGCCTCAAGACATGTGGGCTTTTCTTTTTCAACGAGCAGACCCTCGAGAGGTTTTCCTTCACAATAGAGCGAACATTTGCAGTACTCATCCTCATCCCCTTTCTAGAAAGAAACAAAGCATCCGACTTTCGCTCCAAGCTAAGATTCCTTAGCCTTATATATCCTTGTAAAGTTTCACAAAGCTCGTCACCAAACGGAATGACACGCTGCTTATTTCCCTTTCCCGTGACCTTCAACTCTTTATTCAGAAAGTTGACATCCTCATCATTCAAACCAACCAGTTCCGAGACTCGCATCCCAGTTTCATAGAACGTTATAATTAAGGTACGCGCACGTACACTATTATAATCAGTCCCCCACTGTTGCTTATCCAGCAAATCCTCCAACTCACTCTCTTTCAAGAATTGCGGCAGAGGTTTTTCTTTTTTCGGCCCTTGGACTTGATAAACAGGATCACTTCCCACATAATGCCTCGACAAGGCAAAACGATAAAAAGTCTTCAAAGCACTCAACCTTCTACAGACTGAAGTAGCCTTATTTCCCTCGTCAATCATCTGAGCCATCCAGTTACGGACGAGATCAGCATCAACGGTTTCCCAAGAGAAGGAATCAGACAAGTCCCTAGCAAACTTCTCGAAGTGTTTCAAATCATCCCGATAGCTTTCTACTGTCCTTTGCGACCTATTCAGTTCGCACTCTAAGTATTCTAAGAACTTGCCAATATTCAGCATAAGGTTGCTCATTCTGTTATTCGGCAACGAAGTTACGAAAATTAATTCAAACTACCAAATTTTTTGAGGATTTTTTACTATTATTCCTCGTTTGCGCGCAACTGCTGTACGTAAATGGCGTGTTCCATCTTGAGACGCTTCAAAACAGATGGCTTGTCGTACTGCTGACGAGCACGCAACTCCTTAACAACACCTGTCTTTTCAAACTTTCTCTTAAACTTCTTGAGAGCTCTCTCGATGTTCTCACCGTCCTTAACTGGTACAATAATCATTTTTTTGCTTTTAATTTATAATGTTAAACTTATATTATTTCTTGCGTAATGGGCATGATGCCACAATTTGCGGGTGCAAAATTACATCTTATTTTTCAGATAACCAAGAATTTAGACGTTTTTTTTGTTTTAACGCCTTCATTTTATGGTTTTTGTGGCATTTTCCAGCCATTTTTTCTCCTCTTCATCAAGATAAGGAGCCAATTCTGCATACACCTTAGCATGATATTCATTGAGCCAAGCCAGCTCTTCCGGCATGAGCATTGTCAAATCAATTGGTGCTGTATCTATTGGACAAAGGGTTAGAGGTTCTATCTGTAAGAACTTACCGAATTCCGTTTTCATATAATCGGAAAGCAAGACTGTGTTTTCGATACGTACTCCAAACTTTCCCGCCAGATAGAGTCCTGGTTCATCCGTCAAAGTCATGCCGGCACGTAATGGAGTCGGCATATACTCCATTCGGATTTGGTGAGGTCCTTCATGCACGCTCAGATAGGATCCAACACCGTGACCTGTACCATGCAGGAAATTGAATCCTTCTCTCCACATGCACTCTCGTCCCAAAGCATCGAGTTGAGTACCGGAAGCGCCATCAGGGAATTTAGCCAATTCCAACTGTATATGAGCCTTCAGTACCAACGTATAGATGTGTTTCATTTCCTCGGTAATCGGCCCCAGAGCAATGGTACGGGTAATATCAGTAGTGCCATCCTGATATTGTGCACCAGAATCAAGGAGCAGCAATCCCTCCGGCTTCAAAGGAATATCAGTTTCTGGCGTTGCCTCATAATGAACGATAGCTCCATGAGCCTGATATCCGGCAATTGTGTCAAATGAGATATCACGGAACAATTTCTGTTCTGCACGCAAAGCAGTCAACTTCTTATCGATTGAGATTTCGGTTTCCCCTCCAGCCTCAACAGCCGGAAGCAGCCATTTGAGGAATTTCACCATCGCCACACCGTCTTTCAACATCGCACTACGATATCCGGCAATCTCGGCCTCATTCTTCACAGCCTTCATTGCCGGTATTGGGGAAGAAGCTTGAACTATCTCCTGACATCTTACTGCTTTCCAAAGATAATAGCTGGTTTCGTTACCATCCAGGAGAATATTATATTCAGAATAAGCCTTCAGCCCCTCTTCCACCTTATTATATTTATATATAGAGACACCGTTGGATTCCAGATATGCACGTATCTCGGAGCTGACTTTAGCTTCATCAACAAAAAGTGACACCTTGTCCGAAGCTATCAGGAGATAGCTGACAAACACAGGGACGCAATGCACGTCAGTACCACGCAGATTCAGAGTCCAGGCGATATCATCCAGGGCAGAAACCAACATGCCATCAGCATGCTGAGCTCTTAAAGCCTGTCTGATACGCTTAATCTTAGAAGAAACATCCTCACCAGCAAATTCCATTGGCTGAATTTCTACAGGTTTCAAAGGAATGGAAGGACGATCTTTCCAAATTTCCTCCAACGGATCAAAATTGGTACGAACCGTGATGCCACCTGCTTTACGCAAATCAGCAATCAATCCAGAAGTTGAGGAATAGGAATTAACCCATCCGTCCAAACCCACTTCTGGAGAGTCTACATCCTGCAGCTCCTTCCCCAGCCATTCTGCAATCGAAAGAGTTCCCGGAATTTTCAATTTCATCAACTGAAACTCAGTACCTTTCAACTGTTCCTCAGCAGCAAGAAAATAGCGGGAGTCTGTCCACAACGCAGCAGAATGCATGGTCACGACCGCTGTTCCTGCAGAACCATCAAAGCCTGATATCCAAGCCCTACCCATCCAATGGTCAGCAACATACTCACTTTGATGAGCATCAGTACTAGGAAAAATGAACGCAGCAAGATGCTCACGCTTCATAACCTCCCTTAAACTTTCCAATCTTTGATTAATCATATTCATCGGCACACATTATTATAATTATGCATTTCGTTTATTACTACCATTCCTCTCTGGAAAGAGAAGAAAATATAGTATTTTGCTAATTAGAGATTACAAAGATACGAATTTTAAGAATTAATCACAAATTTAAGCGGAAATAAATGCACGTTTTACATTACTTTTTAGTAATTTTGCGGTCGGAAAGCCAAAAGAGCGAGATTTACGGTCTTTTTATCTGATGACAATCCAGCAAAACAAAAGTTGCAACACATTGCAACTCAGTAAGCAAGAAATTTATAAACATCTTAAATAAAATATTGTAGTTATGGAATTTTTAACAAATGACAAGCTCGTTATCGTCGGTGCAGGCGGTATGATTGGTTCAAACATGGTTCAGAGCGCTTTGATGCTCGGTCTTACTCCTAATATTTGTCTCTACGACATCTTCGAGCCGGGTGTTCACGGTGTATTCGATGAGATTCAGCAGTGCGCATTCCCTGGTGTTAACGTTACTTATACAGTAAATCCAGAGGAAGCTTTCACTGGTGCTAAGTACATCATCTCTTCTGGTGGTGCTCCTCGTAAGGAGGGTATGACTCGTGAGGACCTTCTCAAGGGTAACTGCAAGATCGCTGCTGAGTTCGGTGACAATATCAAGAAGTACTGCCCAGAGGTTGAGCATGTAGTTGTTATCTTCAACCCAGCTGACGTTACAGCTTTGACAGCTCTTATCCACTCTGGTTTGAAGCCAAATCAGTTGACTTCACTCGCAGCTCTCGACTCTACTCGTTTGCAGCAGGCTTTGGCTCTCGAGTTCGGTGTACAGCAGGATAAGGTTACTGGTGCTCACACTTATGGTGGTCACGGCGAGCAGATGGCAGTATTTGCTTCTCAGGTTAAGGTTGACGGCAAGCCATTGGCAGAGATGGGTCTTTCTGACGAGCGTTGGGAGGAGATCAAGCACCACACAGTACAGGGTGGTTCTAACATCATCAAGCTCCGTGGCCGTTCTTCATTCCAGAGCCCAGCTTACAACGCAGTTAAGATGATCCAGGCTGCTATGGGTGGTGAGAAGTTCACATTGCCAGCAGGTTGCTATGTAAACTGCGACAAGTGCGGTTTCAAGAACGTAATGATGGCTATGCCTACTACTATCGACAAGACTGGTGTTCACTTCACAGAGCCTACAGGTACTGAGGAAGAGCTCGCTAGCCTCCAGAAGTCTTACGAGCACCTTTGCAAGATGCGCGATGAGATCGTAGAGCTTGGCATCGTACCTCCAGTAGCTGAGTGGAAAGAGATGAACCCTAACTTGTAATTCTCCACTTCGGATTTTTAGAAGTTAACCCGATAAGGGCTGAATCGTGAAAATGCTTCATGATTCAGCCTTTTTTGATTTCCATTTTTCCTGCCTTCAGCAACTTTATCCGCAAATACGCCATAAAGTTACACTTTTCAGTAAATCAGGTTATACGACTTTGGCATTATTTTTGTAATTTTGCAAACAGAAATAACAAATAAAAAAGGATAATAGAAAATTATGGAATTGATAAAGAACAAATCATTCGGAGGCGAGCGCCCTCTCTTCGGTGCTCACGATGTGCGTTTAGAAGATATTACGATTACAGATGGCGAATCGGGCATCAAGTGCTGCCAAAACATAGAATGCCACCATTCCAAGTTTTATGGCAAATACCCTTGGTGGCATGTGGATGGTTCCCTCATCACAGGCTGCTACTTCGCCCCAGAGAGCCGTTCCGCCATCTGGTATAGTGATAATATGGTGATGAAAGACTGCACCATCGATGGACCTAAGTTCTTCCGCGAAATGAAGAACCTGGAATTGGAGAACGTCAACATCACGGATGCAGACGAGACTTTCTGGAAGGTAGATGGACTGAAACTGAAGAACGTAAAGCTCCACGACGGCACCTATCCATTCATGTTTTCCAAGAACATCTATGTAGATGGACTGGAGAGCGATTCCAAGTATGTATTCCAATACTGCAGGAATGTGGAGATTCACAACGCAAAGATTACAACCAAGGACAGTTTCTGGGAATGCGAGAATGTAACCGTCTATGATTCGGAACTGAATGGTGAGTATCTGGCCTGGCACAGCAAGAACATCAAGTTCGTACGTTGCCACATCAGCGGCGAGCAGCCTCTCTGCTACATGGACCATGTAACTCTGGAGGATTGCACCTTTGATAAGGAATGCGACCGTGCCTTCGAGGATTGCACCAACATCGATGCACAGATTAAGGGAAGTATCACCAATATCAAGAACCCTATCTCCGGAAGAATCGAGGCAGACGAAGTGGGAAGCGTAACATATACAGAGTTTGCCAAAGCGCCAAAGGGTGCATGTAAAATCACAGATAAATCGAAATAGTTTAAGAGGTAATTACAGAAATGACAACAATCAAGTAAATTACTTATTGTTCCCATAACTAATTATTCTTACACTTAACTGAAATCTCCGTTCATAGACACTGAACGGCCGTTCAAAAGCTTTGAATGTACGTTCAATGTCTTTGAACGGAGATTCAAAGTCTATGAACGAAGATTTCGATTAGGAGAAAAAGAGAATCATCCTATATAAATAAGAGATTTATCCTATATAGATAGAAGAAACAACATAGATAGAAAACAAATATGAAATACAATTTTGATGAAATCATCGAACGTCGTGGAACCAACTCATACAAATGGGATCTGGTGAAGGAAGACGGCGTTATTCCGATGTGGGTAGCAGATATGGACTTCCAGACTGCTCCCTGCATCATCGAAGCTCTGCAGAAGCGCGTAGCTCACGGCATCTTCGGCTATACCCTCGTACCTGATTCTTATTACGAGGCTATCATCAGCTGGTTCTCCCGCCGCCACCAGTGGAAGATAGAGAAAGACTGGATTCTCTATACTTCAGGCGTTGTACCAGCCATTTCTTGCTGTCTGAAAGCCATCTGCATGCCTGGCGAAAAGGTATTGGTACAGACACCTGTCTACAACTGCTTCTTCTCCTGCATTACAAACAGCGGCTGCGAAGTAGTAGAAAACGAACTGAAACGTGTGGGCAACTGCACTTATGAGATTGATTTCGAAGACTTCGAGCGCAAATGTGCCGACGAGAAGACCACAGCCTTCATCCTCTGCAATCCTCACAATCCAGCCGGAAGAGTGTGGAAGAAAGAGGAACTGGAGCGAATGAACGACATCTGTCTCAAACATGGGGTAAAAGTCATCGCAGATGAAATTCATTGCGAACTCATCATGCCTGGCAATCAATACACTCCGTTTGCCAGCATCAGCGAGGCTTGCCGTGACAACTGCGTGGTATTGAACTCTCCATCAAAGTCATTCAATATTGCAGGACTTCAGATAGCCAACATTATCAGTCCGGATGCAACATTGCGCCGCCGCATCAACCGTGCCATCAACATCAACGAGGTTTGTGACGTAAACCCATTCGGCGTTATCGCTCTCCAGGCAGCTTACAATGAGGGAGAAGAATGGTTGGATGAATTGAACCAATATCTCTACGAGAACTATCAGGCAGTAAAGGAATTCTTCAATACCGAATTGCCACAAGTTCGCGTTACCCGCCTTGAAGGCACCTACCTGGTATGGCTCGATATCCTGCCATTCGAACTGTCAAGCGACGAGGCTTATGAGAAGCTGATGAATGATGGCAAGGTATTCGTCAACAGTGGAACTATGTATGGCAGAAAGGCTGGTCAGGGCTACCTGCGCCTCAACATCGCCTGTCCTCGCAAGACCCTGATGCAGGGTTTGATTCGCATCGCACGAGTTCTCAGCCAGTATATGGATGAAGAGGATTTGAGCGGATGCCCTGCATAAAAAAGAGCGGATGCCCTGCATAAAAGAGCGAAGAAAGAGAAAAGAATACTAAATACAATGTTTAAAACAAGATAATATGGAAAATGAAGTTTTGAAAGCCATCAAGGAGAGAAGAAGTATTCGTCGTTTCAAGGCAGACCAGATTACCGACGAAGAGTTGAAGACTGTATTGGAGGCCGGCACATGGGCAGCAACAGGTCATGGAACCCAGGAGCCTTTCATCATTGCCGTTCAGAATCCTGAGATTTGCGCACAGCTTCGCAAGATGAACGCAGACATCATGGGTGTAGAGAGTGATCCATACTACGGAGCGCCAACCATCGTCATCGTCCTGGCTCCAGAAAGTAATGTGAACGGAGTAAAAGACGGCAGCCTCATCTTGGGCAATATGATGCTTGCAGCCCACTCCATCGGCCTTGCATCTTGCTGGATTAACCGTGAAGACGGTATGTTCGCATCAGAAGAAGGCAAGAAGTTGATGAAGGACTGGAATCTGCCAGAGGGATTAATGGGCGTCGGAGCCCTGGCATTGGGTTACGCATCTGCACATCCTCATACCGTAAAGCCTCGCAAGGAGGATTACTACCGCATCATCAAATAAAAAAAAGCAAAAAGAACAATGCAAGCATGGAAGGAAACAAATAGAATTCTATGCCAAACATCAAAAAAAAGGTCTCAGGATTTCAAAAACCATGAGACCTTTTATTTATATATAAGATTCTATATATTATATAATGTAACTAAAGTTTCCCACCCCAAAATAATGGGGTAAAAATAACTGTTTCTCAATAAAAAGTTGTATCTTTGTAATCGCTAAAGAAAAAAAACAACGATTTAAAGAGTAACTGTTATGGATGCAAAATTAAGACTCATGGGATGAATCATGTGGAATAGGGAATGCTGATAAAGCCGAAAATCATGTCTTATATTGCCAAATTGTCCATTGGGGCGATATGGCGAAAGTAGTATTCCAGTCAGCCAGCGTCCACTTCCAAATCTTCAGTTTTGCGCCTATCAGTGACTGCACCCCGCATTTCAGGCTTGCATTGAATGCGAATGTCGGATCACCTTTTGCCGGCACCGTGATGGAAGCATCGGCATCAAGTCCTAACCGCGGGCCGACAGCGATTTCCGGACCGGCGAAACCGTAGATCATCGCATCGCAAGAGACATAGAAGCCTATGCCTGTTCTCAAGTTCACGTTGCCCTTGATGACATCCATGGAAAACTTGTTCTCTATCTGCCTGTATTCACCATAGGCCTTCCATGAGCCCTCATAGAGGACACCGGCCTTGAGTTTATTCTCAAACCTATACGACAGGCCGGTGCTGAGGCTGCCTGTCAGCGTACCGTCAACCTTGAAAATGACACCAGGACTGAAAGTGATGCTCACGGGGACAATGCCAGCCATGAAGACCGCGGTATAGCCGGGAAAACTTATCAGCCGCTTGGTGAACTTGTCTTTTGGCAATGTAAGGCTCTTGCCAACATTCAAGTTCATTTCGGGCTTGAAAGCGAGTCCGCCATAGACACCGGCATCAAATTTCTTTAACGTTATGCCTTTCTTAAACGAGAAGCCGGTCTTTAATTGCAGCTTGGCGTTGACCTTTGCCTTAACGGGAACTTTCAGTCCGATGCTCGCATCCGCTTTTGAATCCAACTTGATGTTTGCTTTCAGCGTGACATCCTTATTGACAATAGCCCAGTCGATGTCAGACTTGTCCAGATCCTCGGCCGTTGCATAAGCATAGCCGTCCGTCCCGGAGGCCCGGGTGAACTGGCTGCGTGCAAGTGCCATGTCTTCCGTCACCTGCACGTCCTCTCCAGCGCCACCATTGTCGGTATAGAGGATAACTGCCGGATGGATGGTGTCTCCCTCCATATATCGGGCGGACATGTCTTCAACGGCATTGGTGCCACCGGCGCGCGTCCAGGCTTTTGCGGCTTGATGGTTGACATGGATTTTTGTATCGAAATTTATCTCCGCATCCTCCGGCAGTACGTCTGCCAACGAAGCGCTCTTGTCAACAGTGAGCACATAGCGGCCGTTATCCAGCATTTCAGATGTGACGCGCCGGATGTAAGGAAGGCTGTTCACTTTTTGCCATACCGCCATTGGTCTGCCAGAGAAGCGGGTGATGCCCATCTTGTCGGCCAATGCCTTGCTGACAGCAATCCGTGTGGTGTCGGCATTTAGGATAATGACATCATCGGATGCCGTGAAGTGGTGGTAGGTCAGTGAGATAGCGGATGAGTCAGCCGTCTCAGCCCCGCTGCCTCCCGGGGATGCTGCGTCGTCTGAGCAACCTGTTACAAAGAAGGCAGGGATTATCAGCATGATAGCTAGCCAATGAAAGCAATTGGCTTGCCTTAGTGCCGGAATAAGTTTGAATAAGGTCTTGTTCATCATGCCAGTGTTAAATTATTTTATCTTGAAGTTAAACGTCTTGCCATATTCGCGAAGAATGGACAGACGGAGCGTCTTTTCAGAAAGGTCGTAGAGGGCTGACCATTGGGTCTGCGACGTGAGTTCCTCGGTCGGAGGCTGTGAGACGGCCTGAAGCAGCGGCATGGCATCGGCCGCTTTCAGTACATAGTTGTTGGCACGCAGGGTGTTTCTCAGTGTATCATAACGCACCTTGCCGTGTTTTGATCCCCAGCCGTCGGTAGTGCCAACCATCGTCGGCGAGACATAGAAATTGGTGACACAGCGCAGGGTGTCGTTCCCTTTCAGCACCTCCATTACTCTCGGTGTGGTCTCGCCTTTGGAACGGGTATATTCCACAATGGCATAGTCGCCAGTGGCATCGGCCATGAAGTAGTGGTAGTTGCCGCGTCCGCTGCCGCGCATGTCCATATCGTAACTGCCCAGGAGCTGTATTGCCTCATTCACGGTTGAGGCCTTGTCGAGCAACATTCTTATAGCTGTCGTCGTACCAATGCGCGGCTTGCCTGTCTGCTGGTTGGTCTGGTTCTCGTTAAGTGACAGCACACCGATGGCAAAGCCGTCCTCATTGATGCCGTCGAGGGCGGCATAAGGCAGTCCCATCAAGAGTGAGAGATCAGTTGTTCCATCGGTATAGAACCCCTTGCCATAGCCTAAGTTCATGCCATCGACCATCGAAATGGACCGTTTCCCGCCAGCCGGTGCCGTATGCACTAAGATGGCCGCTATTGACTTGTAGCTCTTTCCGTCGGCAGTGGAATGACGGTAGTCGTAGTTGCGTCCCATCATGAAGTTGCCGCTTTGACGCTCAGGTGCAGCGAAGGCGCTACAGCCTGTGCCAAGAGAGACCTTTGCCTGACTTTTAGGAATACTGTCATAGAGCAGGTAGGCGATGTAGCTGAAGAGCTGGTCGGTTTGTGTGTAACCGGCCTTCAGTACGTCATCCAGTCTGTAATCGGCCGTATAGTCGATTTCGTACAGTCGGCCGGTCCCGTCAACATCCCTCATGGCATGCAGCATTGCCAGTTTGCCGTCGTCTTTGATGTAGGCTGCTGGATTGTGTGTGATGACGGTCGGAGCATCGTTGTCATCATTGCCGCACGAAGCTGTAAGGATTGCAACAATCACGCACGCTACTGACAACAAGTTGCGTGTGAGAATAGTGTTGGAGCATCTTTTCTTTAGCATTTGTTTCTTTGTCATATTTGTCATATTTGTGATATTTGTTAATATTCGCACCGGTTGGTGTCGGCAAAGATACGAAATGTTTAAGACATACGAAAGTCCAATCCTCTGTGGAACAGAGTTTTTTGTGCGTAGAACAAAAACTTGCTGTTAGCGCAATAGCTAAGTTTGCTGATAGAGCAAAAATTGTGGATAGCGCAACTTTGGCCTCAGCCATTTGCGATAGCCCTCTTTCGCCATTTGGACGGCGGACAGCCTTCTTTCGTCGTGAATATCTTCGTGAAATAGCTCAGCGAAAGAAACCCCGATGCCTCGGATATAGCGGCGACCGTCAGTTCCGGATGCTGCACCAACTGTTGTTTGGCGTAGGCAATGCGGAGTTCGGCAATCCATTCGCGGAATGACACGTGATAAACCATCTTGATGTATGATGAGAGGTAGGTGCGGTTGGTTACGAGTGTGGCTGCCAGTTCCTCAATGGTCAGCCCTTGACGGGTATAGCCGTCTGCAGTAATCCACTTGTCCAACCGCTCCTTGATGGTGGCGTGATAAGTTGGAAGGAGCGCATCGTCATGTTCATTGCAGTTAAGCGTTTGGCTTGTTTCCTCCATCATCTCTTTCTCTAAAATACTTTCCACCTGTTCGTAAAAAAGCAGATAGTTCAGATAGGAGCAGTAAAGATAAATGTAGAAAGGAATGCTCGACAAAATCCAAAGGAAAACGAAGCGGTCGGGGAGGAAAGTGAGCAGTCCGCAGCCAACGCCATATATCAGCGCCCACCATGTGAAGATGGACATCCAGTGGATGTAGGCGCCGATGTCCTCCGAGTGCATGTCGTCGAACAGTCGCACGGCACGGCGGTATGTGAAGATGATGTTGCGTGAAAGACAGATGCCGTAGGCAATAAGCCAAAGTGCCATGAGTGCAATTGCGGCATGTTGCATTGTTCCCTTTGACACGCCCAACAACAGCACAATGGAGAGAAGAACGTAGGCCAGCCATCCGGCGATATGCATAAGGAACCGCCTCACTCTAAAGTAATGGGGCTTGAGCAGTACCATGAAGGCGCAGTTGAAGAGCCAGTAAGTAAGGTAATAGGTGGAGAGATTCATCATGATGGCTGCCTCTTTCCAAAGAAACCGGGGAGCCACAAATAAATGCACCGAATAATTGGCTGACAGTGCCAGCAGCGCTCCGGCTATGAGGCGACGCGACATGAGATAATTGCTGAAGATGCGCTTGTCGGGTGTCTTTGCCAAAAGAAAATAGAAAGCAAAGAACAGCATCAGCACAAGAGCTATGCCGAGGGAATTGTCGTATAATGTGTAATTTGGAGAAATCATGATGTTGCGATAAATGTTGTTTGTCAATATCTGTATGGCGGAGTCAATTAGCAAGTGCAAATTTATGATTTATGCCTTAATTCCGCAACTAAGCGTGTAATTTGTTATTAACAAAAGTTTCCCTCCCAAAAATAATGGGGTGAAAATAACAGTTTCTCGATAAAAAGTTGTATCTTTGTAATCGCTAAAGAACAAAAACAACGATTTAAAGAGTAACTGTTGTGGATGCAAAATTAAGCAATTTTTCTGAGTTATCAAACATATTAAGTATTAAAAGTTCATAGCGAACCAATTTAATGGCACTTTTTACCCGTTTTGCCAAACAGCGTAATGCCGAGAACCCAAACGCCATCCGCTTTAACGAGTCTACGGAATCGAAACTGAAGGTTGCCGTTGACATGATAAAGAGAGCTTGGAGTCATAAGTGCCTGCGAGCCAAGTATGTTCTTTGTGACAGCTGGTTTACTTGTGAATATCTCATCGCCGAAGTTAGAAAGCTTGGCAAAGGAGCCTTGCATCTTGTAGGATTGGCGAAAATGGAAAAGAAGTGGCATAAAAAACTTTTTAGGTAACCGTTAAAATGCCCTGTTTATAGGGATTGATGGAACATTAAGGACTCAAAAATGCCCTATAAACTGGGATGGGAAACCTTAGTAATGTAATCCTTTTATACATTATAATTTAACCTTTGCCAAAACCTTACCGGTGGCACCCGAAAGACTCGCTACGAAGGCTCCAGCCTTATCACCAGCCTGCTTCAGGAAAGCCGCATCGTTCATCATGGAACTCATCAAGCCCTCGAAGTCCTCATAGGTATTGATTTCAAAACCGCCACCCGACTTCAGCAAGCCCTGAGCCTCCTGGAACTTCTTGTTGTTTGGACCAAAGATAACCGGCATATTCCATACAGCAGCTTCCAGAGTATTATGAATACCCACACCGAAACCACCGCCGATATAAGCCACATCACCATAATTATACATGCTGCTCAGCAATCCGAAGCAATCGATAATCAGCACATCAGCCTTGGCTGCCTCCTCAGGGGTAGTCTGCGTATAGCGTACCACCTTCTTATCCTTCAAGAGAGAAAGAATCAGCTTCAGATGTTCCTCAGCAATCACATGAGGAGCAATCAGCAGTCGCCAGTCCTTATGCTCATTGAAGAAACGGATAAAGATTTCCTCATCTGGAGGCCAGGAGCTACCAGCTACGAATACCTGATAGTCAGGATGAGATGCTTTCTCAGAAGACGCAGCAGAATCAGAACCAGCCACCCCACTTCTGAAAGCCTCGCAGATAGGCAGATGTTTAGCCGCCTGCTTAATCTGGAGTACACGGTCGAAACGGGTATCTCCTACCACATCCACATCCTTGATGCCGATGCTTTCAAGCAATCGCTTGCTTTCCTCATTCTGAACAAAGAAACGGGTAAAGCACTTCAACACACCAGCATAACTCCTGCCATACCACTTGAAGAACACCTGATCCTCACGGAAAATACTGCTCACACTATAGGTAGGAATATTGCGATGCTTCAGGATATGAAGAAAATTAGACCAGAACTCATACTTGATGAAGAAAGCCATCACAGGACGTACAAGGCGGAGGAAACGAATGGCATTCAGACGGGTATCTACTGGCATATAACAGATGATGTCTGCACCCTCATAGTTCTTGCGCACCTCATAACCTGAAGGAGAATAGAAGGTAAGCAAAATCTTATACTGCGGATATTCCTTGCGGATGCGTTCCATCAAAGGACGTCCCTGTTCAAACTCGCCGAGCGAAGCCGCATGAAACCAAATGTACTTAGCTGTAGGATCCACCTTCTGCTTCAATATCTTGAAAGCCTCACGTTCGCCACGCCACATCTTGCGCACCTTTTCATTAAACAAGCTAGCTATGGCTATGCCCCAAAGGACGAAATAGATTACGATATTATAGATCATGATATTTCTTTATATTGGTTACTATCTATAAATACGTGAACTCTCTGAGGAAAATGCCGCCACATGTGCAGAACATATTTCCCCAGAGAGATATTTATATCTGTGAATTAACCCAAAACTTCGATAGCCTTGCGAAGACGACGCAATGTCTCCTCCTTACCGAGGAAGGCAGAGATGTCGAACATTCCTGGGCCCTTACCCTCACCCACAAGAGTCAGGCGGAAGGCATTCATCACATCACCGAGCTTATAGCCCTTGTCCTCTACCCATTTCATCACGATAGGCTCCTGACCCTCGATTGAGAAGTCCTCAATACCCTCGAGTACCTCAGCGAGTTCGGTCATCTGCTGTGCAGAATACTCCTTCCAGCGCTTCTTGGCTGTCTTTGCATCATACTCTGTAGGAGGAATGAAGAAGAATGAGCACAATGGCCACAACTCATAGACGAAGTTCACACGGTCCTTCATCATGTGTACCACCTGCTTTATGCGGTCCAGAGTCTCCTCTACACCATTGTTTGCCACAATAGGTGCAAAGAGATTGGCAATCTCATCATCACTCTTCATGAGGATATACTCATGGTTGAACCAGATGCCCTTCTTGAAGTCAAACTTGGCACCAGCCTTAGAGCAACGGGAGATATCGAATGCCTTCACCAACTCATCGAGAGAGAAGATTTCCTGCTCTGTACCAGGATTCCAGCCTAGGAGCGCCAGGAAGTTGACTACAGCCTCTGGGAAGTAGCCACTCTCACGATAACCAGAAGAAACCTCACCCGTCTTAGGGTCATGCCACTCCAATGGGAATACAGGGAAACCAAGGCGATCGCCATCACGCTTAGAAAGCTTACCCTTACCCTCTGGCTTGAGGAGCAAAGGCAGGTGGGCGAAGCGAGGCATGGTATCCTCCCAACCGAAAGCCTGATAAAGGAGAACGTGCAATGGAGCACTAGGCAACCACTCCTCACCACGAATCACGTGAGAGATTTCCATCAAGTGGTCATCCACGATATTTGCCAGGTGATAAGTAGGCAATTCATCAGCACTCTTATAAAGCACCTTGTCATCCAGGATATCGCTCATCACCTTCACATCGCCACGAATCATATCGTTCACGTGAATCTCCTGACCCGGTTCAATCTTGAAGCGTACAGTATATTGCTTACCATCTGAGATGAGCTGATCTACCTCCTCCTTGGAAAGGGTAAGAGAGTTGCGCATCTGCATACGGGTATGAGCATCATACTGGAAGTTCTGAATCTCGGCACGCTTTGCCTCCAACTCCTCTGGAGTATCAAAAGCGATGTAAGCCTTGCCGTTGTCCAGGAGCTGCTGCACATACTTCTTATAGATGTCGCGACGCTCACTCTGGCGATAAGGACCATGCTCACCACCGAAGCTCACACCCTCGTCAAACTGGATGCCGAGCCATTTGAAAGATTCCAGGATATACTCCTCAGCTCCAGGAACGAAACGATGAGAGTCAGTATCCTCAATACGGAACACAAGCTCACCACCATGCTGGCGAGCAAACAAATAATTATAGAGGGCGGTACGAACACCACCAATGTGCAATGCACCTGTAGGACTTGGGGCGAAACGCACCCTTACTTTTCTATCTGTCATGTCTTATTTTATAGCTTATTTCAAATTTTTCTGCAAATTTACATCTTTTTTTGCGATTATAATAGTTTTTTTTCGTATTTTCGCACTGTAAATAGAATAATTAGACGAAAATGAGCATATTCAACAACCCAGAACACAATTATTGGCGTAATTTTGCCACAAAAGCAGTTCTTATCTGCGTAACCGTTGCCATCATTGTTTGGTTCTTGCCACACAATGAAGGAAGACAGTATCGGTATGATGTAGGAAAGCCTTGGATGTACGGTTCCGTCATCGCAAAATTTGATTTTCCTATTTACAAGACAGATGAATCTATCAAGCATGAGCAAGACTCTTTGCTGAAACAGTTTCTGCCTTATTATACCGTCAATCCTAATACGGAAAATGTACAGGTGCACCGGTTCCGACACGACTTCAGCCAGGGCATTCCCGGACTGCCTAAAGAGTATGTTGAGCTCATAGCCCAGCAGCTGCACAAAATCTATCAAACCGGAATCATCAATACCCCGGAATACAACCGTATCTATAAAGACTCCACGAGCATGATTCGCATCATCAGCGGAAAGAATGTCCGTAGCGTCCCTATCGGCAGTTTCTATTCTACCATTGCTGCCTACGAGCGAATATTCTTCGACGAAAGGATAGCCGCACAGCGCCAGATTCTGTCACGCTGCAACCTTAATAATTATATCGAGGCAAACCTCATTTACGACAAAGAACGAAGTGAAACCGAGAAGAATGATATGCTCAGCAGTATTCCGCTCGCCAGTGGCATGGTGATGAGCGGTCAGAAAATCATAGACCGTGGTGAAGTGATTACCGACAACACCTACCGTGTGCTTTGTTCTTTTGACAAAGAGATGAAGCGCCGCAGTTCTACAGCAGACGAAATCACGACAACCATCATCGGTCAGATTCTTTTCGTCTTCATCCTGGTCATCATGTTCACCAGCTACCTCAGCCTGTTCCGGAAAGACTATTTCGACAAGCCCCGCAGTATCACCATGCTCTATGCGATGATAACGCTGTTCCCTATTTTTGTTTCACTCATCATGAGTCATAACTTCTTCAGCGTTTATATCATCCCATTTGCCATGACACCAATATTCGTGCGCGTCTTCATGGATTCGCGTACAGCATTCATCACCCATGTCACGATGATACTTATCTGTGCGGCAGCCGTAAAATACCAGTACGAGTTTATCATCGTACAGTTGGCTTCCGGTCTGGTTGCCATCTATACGTTACGCGAACTTTCCAAGCGTTCTCAGATATTCATCACAGCCTTGCTGGTTGCCCTTGCCAGTGGCGTGGTATACTTTGCACTTCAGCTGATGCAGGATAATCAGGTGTTCAATATCGATCGCAATATGTACACCTATTTTACCATCAACGGTATTTTCCTCCTGTTGTCTTACCCGCTGATGTATATCATCGAAAAGATGTTCGGATTCACCTCCAACGTGACGCTCTTCGAGTTGTCAAACACCAACAAGGGACTGCTCCGCAATCTGAGTGAGATAGCACCGGGTACCTTCCAGCATTCCATCACCGTAGGTAACCTGGCTGCAGAAATCGCCAACCGCATCGAGGCAAACAGTCTGCTGGTACGTACAGGAGCCCTCTATCACGATATCGGAAAAATGACCAACCCGGTTTTCTTTACCGAAAATCAGGCTGGCGTAAATCCACACGACCAGCTGAGTGACCTGGAAAGTGCACAAATCATCATCAATCACGTATACGAAGGCTTGAAGATGGCAGAGAAGGTTGGCTTACCGGGCATCATCAAAGACTTCATTACTACGCATCATGGCATGGGAATCACCAAATTTTTCTATGTCAACTATTGCAATGCCCATCCTACAGAGGTGGTTGATAAATCCCTGTTCCAGTATCCGGGTCCTAACCCTTTCACCCGTGAACAGGCGATATTGATGATGGCAGATACTGTAGAAGCTGCCTCCCGTTCAATGCATGAATATACCGAGGAAAGCATCAGCAACCTGGTGAACAAGTTGATTGATGGTCAGGTAGCTGATGGTTTCTTCAAGGAATGTCCGATTACATTCCGCGATATAGCCCTTGCCAAACAGGTTCTTATCGAACGTTTGAAGGCAATTTACCACACTCGCATCTCCTATCCTCATTTAAATGGAGATGCCAAGAGTGCAACAACAGCCAAGGCATAGAAAACGCCATGTAAGGCTATCCCCCCAAAATGGCAACTATGAGCCCATTATTTTGCACACAAATTAACTTCTGTGCAGATTAATGGGCTTTTTGCGTTAATATACTTTAAATAAATACGCCAAACGACAGTAAAATAGAACATTCTTGTTACCTTTGCGGACGTTTTTGTTTAAAATAATTAAAATGAAGAAACTAAAATTAGTTAGTCTTGCCATTGCGATGGCTTCAGCAGCCCCTTCTTTTGCAGGTGGTTTGCTCACTAACACCAATCAACATGTAGCATTCAACAGAATGATGAGCCGTGAGGCTTCTATTGGTATCGACGGTGTTTATTACAATCCAGCAGGAGTTGTATTCATGGGTGAAGGAAAGCATCTTGCCATCAACTGGCAGTTGGCTTACCAGACACGTAGCATTGAGAATGATTATGCATTGTTCACAAACAATGTGAACAATCCTATTACTCCTCGTACATTCAAGGGCAAGGCTTTTGCACCTGTTATCCCTTCTTTCCAGTATGCTTATAATAAAGGTAGATGGTCTCTCCAGGCTGGCTTCGCCCTCACCGGTGGTGGCGGTAAGTGTACTTTTGATAATGGATTGGGCTCTTTCGAGAAAATCGTAGCTGAGACTGCAATGGCTGCTTGCGGTTTGGCAAGAACTGTTGACAACGTATTGGGCAATACACTTGGACAGCCAGGAATGCAAATGTTTACAACCGACCAAGCTTTCGGTCAGAAAGGCGAATATAGTTACAATAGCTATATGCATGGTCGTCAGTACTATTACGGTCTCTCTGTAGGTGCTGCATACAAATTCAGCGACAATTTCAGCGCATTTGCAGGCGTACGTGGTGTCTATGCTTCAACAAACTACTATGGATATGTTGAAAACATCAAGGTAGGCAACATGCCTCTGTACAAGGTTCTCGACCCTAACAAGGAAAATGCAGCCAACATTGAATTGAGCTGTGACCAGAGCGGCATCGGCTTTACTCCTATCATCGGTGTAGACTTCAAGACAGGCAAGTGGAACTTCTCTGCAAAATATGAGTTCAAGACTCGCATACGTTTGAAGAACAAGGCTGTAAATCAGGCTCCTAGTATCAGTGCTCTCCCAGACAACTTGTCCAGACAGATGGTTGAAACATTGACTCAGGTGTTCACAAATAAGGGGATGACTCCAGAGAATGCTCAAGCTGTAGCAGCAAATACTACTCAAGCTGTTTTGACTAACGATGATGTAGTAAAGACAATGGCTGGCTTGAAGACCGAGTTCGACGCCAAGCTCGAAGAGGCTATCGGCGAATACGAAGATGGCAAGAAGATTGCTGGTGATATGCCTGCTTATCTGGCACTCGGTGTTGGCTACAGTCCAGTAAATACAGTAAGAGTAAACGTAGGTTTCCACTGGTTCGATGACAAGCACGCTACATCTTACAACAACCGACAGGAGAAGTTAAAGCGTGGTACATTGGAGTACAACGCAGGTGTCGAGGTAGACGTAAACAAGAAGATTACCTTGAGTACTGGCTGGCAGAATACCAACTATGGTTTGCCTGATGAGAACCTTGACACCCCAACTTCAAAAAGATACATGGACGACAAATCGTTCGTTGTCAGCTCCAACTCTGCTGCCATCGGTGGTGTCTACCACATCAATAAGAAGATGGATTTGAACGTGGCTTATTTCCATACCTTCTATCAGCACAAGAAGACTTCAGAGAATGTCCAGCTCACAGCCCAGAAGAACTTCAGCTACAACTCTGACTATACTCGTAACAACAATGTGTTTGCAGTTGGTCTCGACATCAATTTCTAAAAAGAATTCACTTTCTTTTCATAAGAAAACACATAACTACAATTATAAAGGCTATCCCGCAGCAGGCAGGATAGCCTTTTCAATTATAGCGGATCTACATCATAGTAGATTTGCAAAGCTCCATATCTCGGATCTTTCAGCATCATGTTCTGGGCATACTTCAAGTATTCCCTTACCTTCATCTGGTCGATTCCATTCTCCAACTTGATGACTAACTTGCGGATATTCATGGTCTTTACCCTTGCTACGGCTGGCTTATCCGGACCTAGCACACGCTCACCAAACCATCCTCTTAAGGTTTTGCCCAGTTCAAAACTAGCCTGCTGACATATCTTTTCATGCTTATGTTTCAGGAACACGTTGATAAGATGGAAAAAAGGCGGATAATGAAACATCTTTCTCTCTTCCAGGATTCCCTTGAACAATCCCTCGTAATCATTATGCACCACCTGTCCGATAACTGGCAAGGTAGGATTCTTGGTTTGCAGGATTACCAGTCCCCGCTTTCCCTTTCTTCCTGCTCTTCCACTCACCTGTGCCATCATCATAAAAGCATGCTCATAAGCACGGAAATCAGGATAGCTGAGCATCGAATCAGCATTCAGGATACCCACCACACTCACTTTATCGAAATCCAAGCCCTTCGAAATCATCTGCGTACCTATCAGAAGGTTCGTCTTTCCCGAAGAGAAATCGGATATCAGTCGCTCATAGGCATTTCGGGTACGGGTTGTATCTAAGTCCATTCGGGCGATACGGGCTTCGGGGAAGATTTCTGCTATCTGGTCTTCGATGCGTTCCGTTCCTATTCCCCTGCCCATCAACTCGGTACTTCCACAGTTCGGACATTCCGTTGGTACAGGATAGGTATAGCCGCAATAATGACAGGTCAGGAGATTGATACTCTTATGCAACGTAAGCGATACGTCACAGTTCTTGCATTTTGGTACCCATCCGCACACCTTGCATTCTATCATCGGAGCAAATCCTCTTCGGTTTTGGAAGAGGATGGCCTGCTCTCCATTCTTCAATGCCTGTCTCACTGCCGCCAGAAGTTGAGGAGAATAAGCTCCTGTCATCATCTTGCGATGGCGCAGATCTTTCACATCCACCACTTGTATCTCTGGCAGTTGGATATCCTTATATCTTGTTTTCAGTTCTACCAGTCCGTATTTCCCCTGCTGCGCATTATAATAACTCTCCATGGAAGGAGTAGCTGTTCCCAGCAGAACCTTGGCGTCAGCATACATATTAGCCAGCATGATGGCTGCACTGCGGGCATGATAGCGTGGAGCCGGATCCTGCTGCTTGAAGGATGTCTCGTGCTCTTCATCTATGATGACAAGTCCCAGCCTTTGGAAAGGCAGGAAGACGGCACTTCTCGCTCCCAATATCACGTCATAAGGCTTGCCAGACAACTGCTTTTGCCAGATTTCCACACGCTCAGCATCACTGTATTTCGAGTGATAGATACCCAGACGGTCACCGAAGACCTTGTGCAACCGCTCCATAATCTGTACGGTTAGGGCGATTTCCGGCAACAGATAAAGCACCTGTTTGTGCTCTTCGATGGCTTTTCTGATGAGATGGATATAGATTTCCGTCTTTCCACTGGAAGTAACACCATGCAGAAGTACCACGTTTTTCTTCATCATCTGCATCAGTATCTGATTATAGGCATCCTGCTGCGCCATGGATAAGGGTTTGATCAAATCCAGATGCGCCTCACCCGAAGTATTCAATCTGCCCACTTCCAACTCGTAAGTAAAGAGAATGCCACGGTCGATAAGCGCCTTCACGACAGCCGCCGTACAGTGGGCTTCGTTCATCAGCTCTTCCTTCGTTACCTTCCTGATACCTTCCCGTGGAGTATCTCCCTCCAGACTATCCCAATGAGAAAGGGTGAGGAAGGTGGTAAGAGCCTTCGACTGCTTCAACGCACGCTGCACCATATTGAGAGCCACATGCAGCGCCTGCTCATTCCGGAATCCACTTGCCAGCTCCACATAGAGTTCCATCTTGGGCTTGAATTTCTCGGTAGATTTCATTCCCGAAGGCATGGCAGCATTATATACATCTCCCAGTGAAGACATATAGTAACTGCTGACCCATTGCCAGAGCCGGTATTGCTGCGGCAGAAGAGTAGGACATTCATCCAGCACCGCATCTATCGGCTTGCAGTCGAAGTTGGGCTTCTCGGAATGAACATCCGCAACCATGGCAATATACTTCTTGCTTTTGCCTAATGGCACCAGCACTCGCATACCGGGCACGACCTTTTCTTCCATCCCTGCAGGGATAGAATAAGTAAAGGTTCCGTCGAGCGGAAGGGGTAATATCACATCTACGTATCTCATATCTTTATCTTCTGAAACGATGGGATGCTCCACTTAGGAGTATTCGTTTTGCAAAGTTAGCAAAAAAAAAGCAGATATCCATCATTGGATACCTGCTTTTAAATATTTTAATAGGTATAGACCTCTTCCTGTCTTTGGTTAGAACCAGTAACCCAAGGCAATCTGCCAGGAATTGTTGTGGCTCTTGTCCTTACCGGCATTAGCAGCTGCATCAAGTGCTTTAGAAAGACTGGCATCAGCAGACTTGCCGCAAGCGATGTTGTAGTTTGCTGAAACCTGAAGATGATTCAACAAGGTTACACCGGCACCTACGTTTACACTGAAGTTAGACTTCTTCAAAGAATAGCTGCTTGATTCATTCCACTTGAAGTTTTTGTCACCAACGTTGATGCCCCACTGTGGACCAGCAAAGAGGAAAATATTAGCCAAACTGCTCAAGCCGAATCCGTAACGCACGTTCACAGGAATGTTGATGGACTGCTGCTTCACGTTAACCTTACCAAGTTCACCTTCAGTACCGGTATACTTGACATCAGCTTCTTTCTGGTCGTACAAAGCTGCAGCATCGAAACTCAATCCAACGATAGGCACAGTAACCTTCACCATTGGACCAACAAAGAAGCCTGTCTTGTTGGAAGCATCGAAAACTTCCTCGCTAAAAGACATGCTTGTCACATTCAAACCACCCTTCAAACCGAACTTGATCTGGGCATTTGCATTTGCGGCAAACAGCATGGCTGCCACCAGGAATACAATTGATAAAACTTTTTTCATTTTCTCTTTTTTATTTATTCTGTTAATAAAAAACATTCTTATCCTCATTTTTAATGGCGTTCACGACGAACCGTTACACGTGCAGAACCATTAGAAGAGGAACTACTCTTCGGACGGCGAGCCTTGACAGAAGCTGACTTGGAAGCTCTCACAGAAGAACTGCCACCAGCTCTACGGTTCTTCACCTTAGCCTTTCCCTTCACAGCATTGGCTGCATTGGCAATGCTGTCGAGTGAATCCTTCTTAGCCTGATCGCCCCATACATTCTTTTCGAAAGCAGCCAATTCTGCTTCTATGCGCTTCTGTTCCTTTGCCATTGCAGAATCATTAGGACAGTATTGCGCCAAAGTCTTACCCAACATATTATTGGTCTTGTAAATCTTTCCCTTATATTGGGTACGTATAAAATAATCATCCACGCTCATCACCGCAGCATTGTTCAGATTGCTGGTCATCATCTGCTGCTTGGCAAGGAAAGGAGCCAGATCATCATATTTCACCCAGAAGAGAGGATACTTGGTACCACCATCTCCGAAGTCGTCATCACGTGTCATGATAGGACAAAGTGCCAGCACCTTGGTATGGAAAGTAGCCGAACGCTGGTCGTAATAGGTAGACTCCTTGATATAATAGGTTTTCACCTCACTGGAAGGAATATCACTGTTATCCAACTTGATTCTACCGTTATTCTGCTTTTCATAATAGATATGGTAGTTGTCCAGGAAAGCCAACGGCTGCACACGGTCGGCAGCAGCAAAACTCTCGTTTCCATCCATACGATACTGATAGACGTTAATCTTGCCCGTCATCATCAGTCTGAATATTGATGTAAAGAGATTCATCTGGTTACCAATTGGCTCTACCGGATAATACAATCCTGCATTGGCATCCTCATTGAGATCCAACTCACGGTAGATATCTCTTCTCCATACCACATCCTCATCCATTGGGGCTGCAGTAGGAAAGGAAATCTGCGCACGGGTAGTCATGTTGTTGGCATTAGACTGCTGAGCCTTCTGCTGTGCCTGCTGTCTGCGAGCCTGAGGCTGAGCTATAATACCCTGCGTCATTCCCAAGAGCATGATTATGAATAATATCTTTTTCATTACTTTATACTTTGAAAATTGAACTTACTTCACGATTACTTCCATCGCAGCCGGCAGTTTTCGGGTAATCCCGTCAGGACCTACAGCCTTGATATGAGAAATATAGAAGCGTCGGTTTCTTGACAGTTTTCTGAACTCTTCGCGCTGTCGTTCAGAGAAATTGGAACCGGCTGAAGCCAGCGGGATAGCATTTCCCATGTTGTCAAAGAAAACGGTCTCGAAGCCCAACACCTTGAATGGAATATCGAGAAGTCCGTCATCAATGGCAGCATGAATGGTTGTTGCACCCATCAGAGCACCTTTCGATAGGGCACCACCTTTGAATCTATCTGTTCCCATCGCAATATAGGCGGTTGGATCAGGAAGTTTTCTTACATGGAAAACGAATGGAGGCAGACTTCTCACCTGTCCCTTATCGCGGGCTGTCACATGGATGGTAACATCCTTACCCACCGCTGAAGGTGTAGCTACGAAATGACCATTGCCCTTAGCAACGAAAGAACCGCCTGTCATGGTTGCAGAAATGGCATTTGCCGGAACACCAGGTACGCTGATACTGATAGGATTGGCATAGCCTGCATAGAGCACGTTCATCAGGTCGGCAGCAACGGTAGCTGTATTAGGAACTGGCAATACGGTATATTTCTGACTGAAGTTACGACGGATTTCCTCGCCATCCTTACCTTTCATCAGGATATAACCACTAAACCGGTGTTCTCCTACCCCACCAGCAGTAAAGCTATATCTACCATCAGCAGCCTGAAGCCGACTGCCATTGACATAAATTTCAGGTCGCTGGGTACTATCCACAGCCGCCATCACCACATGTGAATTGAAACGCTCACCGGCATACAGGGTTGTCTTTTCAGGAATCACGAAGGCATCCATTTCGCTTACATTCAGTTCTACGAGTTTCACATCCTTCTTCTTCTCGTCGCCCTTTCTCGGCTCATCCAGCAAACTTCTCTTCACCTTCTCCACCAACGACTTTCCCTTGACACCGAGTTCCTCTTCTGTAGGAGTATTCAGTGCCAACATAGCCATCAAGACGACATACATTAGATTGATCATCTTCTGGCGTGGTGATATCGGTCTTTTCTTTATTGCCATTTATTTTTCTTTTAAGTTTGCGGTCATCGCTGCAATCATACGTGCATAAATGCTGTTCAGTTGCTCTATCTGCTGAGCCATCTTCCGGGTCTGTTCATTGATCTGATCGATGGTACCAATCTGCTGACTGGCACTTTTCAACTGCATCTCATAAACCTTGGTAATACCGGTAAGCGTGCGGTTCAGGTTTTCCATCTCCTCGCTGTCACGAGTCAGACGGGAGCTCTGCTCATTAACCTTGCCAAGGGTATCTACCAGATTCTTCAGTTCATCCACATAGCTGCTCTGCACTTTCTGCATTTCCTCAGAAGCTACCTGCATTTCTGCCAAGGCATCCGTCTGAACTATTTGGGAAGCCTGGTTGGCAATACCAGCAATTGGAGAAGAAGACGCTCCTATGGTAGGAGCAGCCACATTCTTATCCTGGTATTCTACTTTATCGCCCTCCAGATATTCCTCAGTCACATGAGTGGGAAGATCTCTACCTTCAGCAGTCTTATCGAAAGGACGGTCGAAAGCTGACAGGAAGAACACGATAATCTCAGTGCCCATTCCCAGGAAGATCATCAGTTTGGCTCCGGGAAGATGCGTCAACGTGAAGAGAGTACCAGCAATAACGATACTCGCACCCCAACTATATGCATAGTTCAGGAAAGTCTGTCCCGGAACACTATCCATCCACTTCTGCAGACGATAGACAATATTATATTTACTATAGTCACCCATTTTAATTATCTCCTATTCTTATTTCTTGATGGTTTCTGCTTGGCACTCGATGTAGTAGCCAGACTTCTTACGCAACGGAATCCAATATACGAACGTGGCTGGTTCTGATATTCCCAGGAGCGCCATGCCGAACGGATAAACGATTCAGGATCTTTCCAGGAACCTCCTCTCACACTCTTCTTTTTCAATCGGTAAGGATCTTCCTTGGCTGCATTGTATTTCAGTTCCGGGTTCAAGTCGTTCATGGCGTCAACACCAGCCTCTGTATAAACGGTACTGGTCCATTCTGCCACGTTTCCCGCCATGTCGAAGAGTCCGTTTGAGTTTGGAGAGTAAATACCTACCTTACTCGTTATCAGATTTCCATCCTTGGTATAGTTACCGCGGTCTGGCTTGAAGTTGGCGTAATAACAGCCATCTCCATTCTTCACATCCTGATTGTCCCAAGGAAATTCACTCTGGTTCTTGCCTCTTGCAGCAAACTCCCATTCTGCTTCTGTAGGCAGACGGTAACGCTGTACGAATCTGGCTTCCGGTCCCAGACCTTTCAGCAGATAATCGGTACGCCATGCACAGAAGGCATTTGCCTGTTCCCATGTCACGCCCACGACCGGATAGTCATTATAGGCAGGATTGCTGAAATAACTTCTCAGATAGATTTCACTTTCCGTATTGCGGAAGTCGTTTACCCAACAGGTAGTATCAGGATAGACATTCACGATATAGGTATTCAGGAAATCCCAAGGTCCGCTCAACGGACGGTTGATGGTTTCGCTGATGATTCTTCCTTCATCATCGATATAAGCAGTATCCTTGGAAATCATCACCACTTCGTCAGGATTCACGGTAACATCCGTGTTCAGGTTACGTTCCTTCGGATTGATACGGTTTCTGCGAAGGGCTGCTGCCGAATAGTCGTAGATTTCGTATTTGTAGTTGAGCTGTCGCCAGTCTATCAGCTTTTCTCCTGTTACGGGATTGGTTTCATACAGACTTTCGTATGCTCGCATTTCATCCTCATTCGGTTTCTTTGGCAACATTTTCTTCCAGTTTACTCTCGGAGGAACAGGATCACCATTCTTATCCTCGGTAATCATATAGGTTTCATCACCACCGTAGGCTGGATCAGCCAGACGGGTACGAAGGATAGAGTCTCTCACATAAGCCACAAACTGCTTATATTCTGAATTGGTGATTTCTGTATCATCCATCCAGAATCCATCTACAGATACATCCTTTCTCGGAGTCTTCTGTCCCCATAGGGAATCCTGACTTTCCAAACCCATTTTCAGAAAGCCACGGTTCACCTTTACCATACCAAAAGGGGCTGGCTCGGCAAAACTCTTACCACTAACGCCAACAACCTCACCGCCTCTGCCAGCCATTGAAGTATACTTGGCACCGAAGCAACTGCTCAGCGTCAAGACAGCAATCAATGCACCTAGAAGCCATATATTCTTTTTCATATTCATGAGTCTTATATTATTTATTCCTGCATATCCACTTTTGTCAGAGTATTCGTACACTCTTATGTTTGTTCTTTCCTTTTTTCACAAGATTGATGTCTGTCTGATAACCGATGAAGAGTTCATGACTGCCATTTCCGGCACTGATAGACGAGGTATAGAATTCGTAGCTATATCCAAGGACTACCCCATGAAAACTTCCGCCCAAGAGAAGCGTTACAGAATGGTCAGGACTGTAGGTAGCACCGCCATACAGAAGCTTCTTGTCATATTGGTAGACCAGTCTGCCTGTCACATCTCCTCGCCAGGTGGTTCCGTCATACTTCACCAACATAGACGATTTTATTTTTAAGAACGGATTTCTCAACTGAATATTGTATCCACCTGTCAAATAATATACGGCATCTATCTTCATTTCATTGGTTTCTCCGAGTTCGATGGTGGGAGAAGTCAGATGTTGAGCAGAAAGTCCCACATACCAAGGTCCGCGCATATAATAAAGACCTACGTCCAAATCCATGCCACTACCATTAACATCGGAGGTGGCAAGAGCAGGGTCACCAGACTCTCCGGCATCAACCTTGCTACCGTCAAACTTCTCGCTGATCATGCCACCCTGCAATCCTATACCCAGCATACCCCCCAGGAGCGGTCGCTTCAGAGAATACTGTAAGGAAAGACGCTGATGAGTGAAAAGACCAATCTGGTCGTTCATCAGGTTGATTCCCACGCCATGATAGTTTTTCAGCGCATAAAGAGGCATATCCGCAGCCACATACATCGTACGGGGATTGTGTTCGAATCCTGCCATATCCAGAGCGTAAGCAGCCGTCACGTTCAGTTTTGCCTGCTTACCCACTGCTGCCGGATTAAAAGAAGGTTCCATGTCGAAGTAATGACTGAAAGAAGCGTCATACTGCGCCCAGGAACACAGGGCATCCGCCAGCACCAAACATAATATGATAAATCTTTTAAACACAATCTAATAACGGAAGAAACACGATTTTATTATATATAGAAATGAAAAAGGCTGCCCTAAGAAAAGAGCAGCCCTATCATCGACTTTAATATTCGTCGTCATTCCAGAGGAAATCATCCTTTGAAGGATAATCAGGCCAGATGTCTTCGATGCTTTCGTAAACATCCCCTTCGTCCTCTATTTCCTGCAAATTCTCCAGAACTTCCAGAGGCGCACCAGAACGAGTTGCATAGTCAATCAACTCTTCTTTTGTTGCAGGCCATGGTGCATCTTCAAGCTTTGAAGCTAATTCAAGTGTCCAATACATAGCTTAATTATTTAACGTTTTATGAATTTGGCTGCAAAAGTAATAAAATATATTGTAACTACAAGTTTTTCTCTCATTTTTTTTCATAAAAGAACATAAATTCTCTAGAAAACATATCATACAAGAAAAAAACGGGGGATAAAAGTAAAAAGGTAAAAAAGGAAAAGGGTAAAAAGGTAAAAGAGTAAAAAGGTAAAAGAGTAAAAAGGTAAAAGGAAAAAACAGCTAAAATAATCTGCGTCATCTGCGAATTGAAAATCGGCGGCCGAAGGGAAAGACAAATCTGCGTGAGAAAAAAACAATCAACATAAAATAGCAATCAGCGTGAGAAAACAAAATCCGCATGAAAACAAAAAAGCCCCGACTACTTTCGTAATCGAGGCTTCTGAAATTGAAAGAAGGCGGCTACCTACTCTCCCGCATTG
>NZ_JBQKHJ010000008.1:0-131783 GCF_052118345.1 Prevotella sp. LCP21S3_D2
GGATGGTGTGCACAAATCGGACAAAATTCACGCTCATACTATCATGATGCATAGTGTTCAAGCTCTTTACTGCAATTGAGATTGTCATTGAGATTGCTTGCGGATTTTAGGTTTTGTACAAAAGATATTGCAAAGGTACTATTTATTTTCGTAAAGTGCAAGAATCGGGCATTTTTTCTCGATTGTAACAAGATATTTATGCGATTTTATTAGCTTATTTCGATTTTTTGCAGTACTTTTGCAGCCCGAAACGAGTAGATATTTATAAAAATATTAATAAGGGATAAGAAAAACTTGGTAAAAAAGCGTTTTAATTCAAATGACAAGCAGTAATAAAGTGAAAGGCTTTGCGGCGGGAGTTGTTGCCGCCGTGTGTTATGGTACCAATCCTTTGGGTACGTTGGAGCTCTATGGCGACGGATTCAATTCCAGTTCGGTGCTCATCTATCGCTATCTCCTGGCGGTATTGATGTTTGCCGTGGTGATGCTGTTCCGCAAGGAGAGCTTTAAGGTAAAATGGGGACACCTGATCCGTCTTGCCACGTTGGGCTGTATGTTCTCCCTCTCATCAGCTACGCTTTATGTCAGTTTCCATTATATGGCGGCAGGTATTGCCAGCACCATCCTCTTCGTCTATCCCATCATGACGGCGATACTGATGACGGTGTTCTTCCATGAGAAGGTGACGTGGACCACCACGCTCGCCATTTTGCTGGCTGTATCGGGTGTAGGCTTGCTCTATCAGGGTGACGGCAACGACAAGTTGAGCACGGCTGGTTTTGCGCTGGTGATGTGTTCTTCCCTGCTTTATGCGCTCTATATCATCTCGGTGAACCAGTGGAAGAATCCGGGCATGTCGAACATCAAGTTCACCTTCTATATCCTGGTATTCGGACTCATCACGATGCTTGTCTATTCGTTCATTGCGGGCGAGAAAATCCAGATGCTTCAAACTCCGATGCATTGGATCTATGCTGCGCAGCTAGCGTTGCTGCCAACGGTATTGTCGCTTTTCTTCATGACCATCTCCATCAATCTCATCGGCAGTACGCCAGCTGCCATCATGGGTGCCCTGGAGCCAGTAACGGCAGTCATCATCGGTGTCTGCATTTTTGGCGAGAGCTTCTCCCTGCAGCTAGCCATCGGCATCCTCGCCATCCTGGCTGGTGTAACGATAATTATCGCCAGAAAGAAATAAACTTTTCTTTCGGAATGAATGGTATATATAAAATACGAGGCTGCCTCCGCAATGATGTCGGAGACAGCCTTTTTTTAGATTGAATTATAACCTTTCCCTTTAATTTCTGTTTTATCTTAAGATATCCTTCAGCGCAAAGTTGGCGAGGATACTGGTGCTCTGGCTCAGCATGCGGATAAATTCCTGGGCAGAGTTCTTCATGTAGGCATCCTTCAGGATGTGGATGCAGCCATCCATCTCGTTGTCGGCAGCATCTATCGGAATCGCTCTCATGCCTTTTTCCAGGATGGTGGTTGATTCTGAGAGCACACTGACCAGATTGCTGCGATGCAGGAGGTCGAAGATGATGTTCACATTATTTACTTCTACCATGATCTTGAAATCGAGGTCCTTGCCGTCTATCAGATAGTCGAAGGCGTTGCGAGCCTGCAGACCCTTGCATGGAAGGATGAGGTCGTAGCGTTCCAGTTCTGAGAGCTTGATGGATGAAAGACGCGCCAGGGGATGGTTCTCGTTCACGATTGCCGCCAGACGGTTGCTGAAGATGGCACGGCTGTCTATCGCCTTGTCTGTCTTGAGTGGCTTGAAGGTAAGCGCCAGGTCGAGTTCACGCTTCTTCAAGCCGTCCATCAGCTCCTGCATCGAACGGTACTGGATGTTCAGCTTCACGTGAGGATAAGCGTGGAGGAAGGCGATGAGCGTCTCTGCCATGATGTTGCTGAAGGAGTAGGTAACGCCGATGTTCAGTTCGCCGGTGAGCATCTCCTTCAGGTCGTTCATGTGGTCAACGCATGCCATGGTGCAGTTTACCGCATTCTGAGCGTAAGGCAGGAGTTCCTTTCCAGCTTCTGTAAGATAAACCTCATGCGAGTTTCGCTCGAAGAGTGGCAATCCAATCTCCTGCTCCAGATGCGAAATCTGCTGCGAGAGGGTGCTCTGCGTGATGTAGAGCTTGCGCGATGCCTCCGAGAAATTGAGCGTCTCGGCTACCTTCAAGAAGTATTTCAGTTGTCGTATTTCCATTATTTTCCTTTTTTAAGGCTATCGGTTTCAGAGATAGTCGATAGCTTGTTTCCGCTGCAAAGATAATGTATTTATTTCGAAATCCAAGAATTTGGGATAAAAAATATCCCATATTCTCAAATTTCCAATCCTGCATTACTTGATTTCCACTTCGTGCAAATCCACAAACTCGCCATTCTTCTTCTTTCTCTCCACCAGCATATTGAGGAGCTTGCGCTTGCGGTTGTCGGCGATGAAGCGGCGGAAGAAGACGTTTGGAATTGCAACACCCAGGGCGATGCAGATGATGGCGAGCGAAGCCTTGATCAGGTTGTTCATACCCACGGTTACCTCGCCTACCACACCGTGCATGTCGATGAAGGCAAAGAGGGCGCGATACATCAATACTCCAGGTACCATTGGGATCACGCTAGGAATGGTGATGCACTGGTGAGGGGTGTGGAACCAGTGGCGTGCCTTGATGACGATGACGCTGATGAGTGCAGAACCGGCAAGCGAACCGATGCTCAGGCCCATGTCGAGACCGATGTTGCCATTGGATGGACCCAGGTTGACGAAGTTGCGGAAGCAAACGGCGATGATGCCGCCCACAGCCACAACTGGCAACAGGCGTCTAGGAATGCTGAAGATGGTAGAGAAGCCCATGGCTGATACGGCTGCCGCGATGGCGAACTCCCAGTATTCGTGGTGAGGAGTCATCGTAAGATCCTTCACGAAGTTGTCGATGTGGCATACCTGGATGGCGAAGGCGATACCGAACGCCATGGCAAAGATCATCAGCAGCGTGTTGAGTGCGCGCACCATTCCCACCTCTATATATCCGTCGAGCATATCGCTCACAAAGTTTATCAATGGAACTCCCGGCACGATGAAGAGGGCACAAGCCATCAATGGATGCCAAGGGGTATCAGAATGCATGAAGCTTGGAAGAGCGGCTGAGATGGCTGGATTGAGCGACAAGAACGAAGTCAACCAGGCAATCAGCGTTGCAACGAATGCCGAAATACCGATAGCCACATAGTTGTTGCAGCCCTTGGTAGGCAGGAACATTCTTAGACGGAAGCCCAGAATAGCTGCCAGGGAACAGAAGAAGAATGCTGGCCAGTCGCAACCGAACTGGATGCAGAATCCACCGCAGGCGAATCCACCGCCGATGGCTACCTGCCAAGGGGTGAAGCTGCGTGGAGTGGCCTTGATATCGTTCAGGGCCTGCTCATACTGTTCGAGAGAATAGTTCTCCTTGATGGCCTGCCAGGTGAGCTTGCTTACCTGAGAGATAGAGGTAAGGTTGATGCCATGTTTCTCGCAGCGCTGGAACTTGGAGAAGGAATGCTCCTCGTCGCTGTAGTTCACCATCAGCACATTCCAATTGATGTAGAGGTGCATGTAGCGCTCGTCGAGTCCGAGGAAAGCTGCTGCACGCTTCATCGTTCGCATGATGCGTGATGTGTCGGCAGCACTCTCCATAAGGATGCTGCCAGTGCGTAACAACAGGTCGAGTTTTCTTCTCAGTTCTGTTTCTGCTATTTCCTTGCAGTTGTAGTTGTCAATGCCTTTCTCTGCGCAGTCGCAGGTCTTCATGTTTTTTTCTTCCATATATTTTATTTATCCGAATACGAAAATAATAATCTGAATAGTAACGATTCTGAGGAACATGGCAAATGGATAAACATTCGCATAGCCCACAGATGGTGCATCTGCCGAAGTCTGCTCACGGACGTAAGCCAGGGCAGATGGGTTGGTGTTGGCACCTGCCAATACTCCGAGCAATGTGTAATAGTTGATGTGGAACACATATCTTCCGATGATGCCGCCGATGATGATAGGAATCATGGTGATGGCGATACCGTAGAGAATCCAGGTCATTCCGCTTTCTGTGGCTACAGTCTGGATGAACTGTTCGCCTGTTCCGAGACCTACGCAAGCCAGGAAGATGCAGAGACCAATCTCACGGAGCATCAGGTTGGCTGAAATGGTGTTGTAGGTGACGAGGTTGTACTTCGGACCGAAGTAACCTATCAGGATAGCTACTACCAATGGACCACCAGTCAATCCGAGACGCAGGTTCTCGTTGATGCCAGGGATGAAGAATGGAATGTTAGCCACGATACAACCCAGCATGATGCCCAGGAAGATAGGAATCAGATTAGGGTAGTTGAGGCGCTTCATCTGGTTACCCAATACCTTCTCTGTATGCGCGATGGCAAGCTCTGTACCCACTACTGTAACACGGTCGCCCAGCTGCAACTTCAACTGTGGAGTAGCGATCAGGTCTACACCATTACGGTTCACACGGGTGATGTTGGTGCCGAGGCTTGAACGGATTTGAAGCTGGCTGATGCTCTTGCCGTTGATGCCAGGCTTGGTGATGCGGATGCGGCGGGTGATGAGATCTTTGCCGTATTTTTCCTCACTGACCTGTACTTTCTCGCCGAGCAATGCCGTGATAGGCTCTTCTACGGTAGGGTGAGCCACAATCTGAAGGATATCTCCCTCTTCGATGATAGTACGGCCATTCACTACCTCATCGCGCTTGTCGCTGTTCTTGCGGATAATCTTTGAAACCATGAAGTCGCGCTTCAGGATGTCGCGAATCTGCTTGATGCTGTCGCCGAATACCATCTGGTTGGTTACCTGGATAGAGAAGGTGTTGAGGGTCATCGTCTCCAGGTGTCCCATACCGCGCTTGGCTGCAGCTTCCTCTTCGCTCTTGTCAATACGCAGCGCATACCTTAATATAATAAAGGAAAGAATGACGCCCAGTACACCCATAGGATAAGCGATGGCATATCCTGCTGCGATAGAAGGAGCATCGATGTGACGGAGGTCGCTGAAAGCCTGCTGTGCTGCACCGAGTCCTGGGGTGTTGGTAACAGCACCTGAGAGAATACCGGCCATAGAAGTGATGGATGTTCCTGAGAAGGAGAAGATGGCGAGGGTAGTGATGATGCTCAGTGTAATGACGATGATGCTGAGCAGGTTGAGACTCTTGCCGCCATTCTTGAAGGAAGCGAAGAAACCTGGACCCACTTCCAGACCGATGGAATAAACGAAGAGAATCAAGCCAAACTCCTTAAGGAAGTGAAGCAGGTGCTCATCGAGATTGAGAGAGTAATGACCGAAGATGAGGCCGATGAAAAGAATCCATGCCAATCCGAGAGAAACTCCCTTTACTCTCAACTTTCCTAAACTTAAACCCAGGGTAATGACCAATGCCAAGATCATTACTGAGTGGGCTACACCGCCTCCCCACAGATCAGGGAAGCCGTAAAACAGATTTTTTAAGATATCCATGTTCTTATATTATATGATGTTTATTTCTACAATTATTCGTTATTGCTCTTTTGTCATAACTACTTTTTCCGTCTTCGATGCTTGTTATAGTTTTTTACCATACTTGCATCTCTCTGATTTTCGATTGCAAAGGTATAGATAAAATCGAAAGTAGAAAAGCATTGGTGTTGGAATGAGTCGATTTTGGCTATAGGGAATTTCAATAGAAGAAATGGCAAATGGAAGCGGAGAATGGTGAAAAATGGTGGACTTTTCGGGGAAATAATGGATTTTTAAGAGGAATTAGGGCATATTTTCCGGAATTTATTGTAACTTTGCCTTCAGTTTTGAATAATAGTGAATAGAAAATGGATAATATATTGACAGATACTCCAAGAGAGAAAGAATTGGAGACCAGAGATGAGCACTTCCTTGCCGAGGTAAAGGACAAGCGGGTGGCTGTGCTGCTTTCGGGTGGCGTGGATAGTTCGGTGGTGGTCTGGGAGTTTGTCCGACTGGGCTTGCATCCTGACTGCTTCTATATCAAGATTGGTCCGGAAGAGAAGGAGGAATGGGACTGTTCCTCTGAGGAAGATCTGGAGATGGCTACTGCCGTGGCTCGAAAGTATGGCTGTAAGCTGGAAGTTGTTGACTGTCATCAGGAATACTGGAACGAGGTGACCCGCTATACCATGGACAAGGTGAAGGCGGGATTCACTCCAAATCCTGATGTGATGTGCAACAGACTCATCAAGTTCGGTGCGTTCGATGAGAAGATGGGGCATCACTATGATCTCATCGCAACCGGCCATTATGCGCAGACTGAAACAGACGAAAATGGCGATAAATGGCTTGTTACGAGTCCTGACCCCGTAAAGGATCAGACCGATTTTCTGGCTCAGATAGAGAGCTGGCAATTGAAAAAAGCGATTTTCCCTATCGGTCATCACATCAAAAACGAAATTCGTGAAATAGCAGAAGAGGAACATCTCATCAATGCCAAGCGCAAAGATAGTCAAGGAATCTGCTTTCTGGGGCAGATTAACTATAATGATTACATCCGCAGATATCTGGGCGAGAACTCTGGCGATGTGATTGAGATGGAGACCGGAAAGCGCATTGGCGAACATAAGGGATTGTGGTTCCATACCATCGGTCAGCGCAAGGGATTGGGCTTTGGTGGCGGTCCTTGGTTCGTCATCAAGAAGGATGTGGAGAACAATATTCTGTATGTAAGTCATGGTTATGACCCTCAGACGGCTTATAAGAAGGATTTCCCATTGCAGGACTTCCATTTCCTTACCAGGGAAGTGGCGATGCAGAAGGTAACCTTCAAGATTCGACATACACCGGAGTATCATCCTGCTACTATCGAAAAACTCGATGATGGCAGATGGATGATTCATTCTGAAGAGGCAATTCATGGTGTAGCTCCTGGCCAATTCTGCGTAGTTTATGATGAAAATCATCATCGCTGCTACGGTTCGGGAGAAATCACCATCTAGGTTTTATGGGTTATAAATCACTTAACATAATTCAAAAAAAGCTGTGTTTATCCGTAGATGAACACAGCTTTTTTTGTTGTTTATTGAAAGAATTAACCCAATAACTTTCCTATGCTACGCAACTTGGTGCGGAATCCGTAGATGGCAATCACCACGAAACAGATGAATGGGAGGATGAACGATACGTTGGTGGATGGTATTCCGAATACGGTATGCATGTCGATGATGGATGCCTGCAAAGGTGTCAGGACACCGCCGCCACGGAAGTAGTCACGGTTAGCTGGATACCAGGTAGTTGCCTTCAAAGATAGTGATAAAAAACATCATTGTTATGGTCGTTATATTTTTTTGTGTTTATTTGTTTTTATTTTCATAAAAGAAAAACGTGTAAGTAATTGGGTTACTTACACGTTTGGAGTATTGCCTGTAGCAATCTGTTTGGCTGTAGATATGAGTTGCTCAAATTCTGCGCAGAACTCGGTCATCTGATGATAGAGCAGGTTGCTACCTTTATCAGCGAGTTCCTTATCTGGCAATGGACCGCTATTGATAGCCACTGTGAAGATGTTGGCAGCTACACCGGCACGCACGCCCAATGGAGCATTCTCTACCACGATACCTTCCCATGGTTTCAAGTCGCCAGCCTTCTGCAATCCCATCAGGTATGGATCAGGATTTGGCTTGCCGCGCTTCACATCGTATGCGGTTACGATATGCGCTTCGTCTAGGTATTCGCCGAAGTCGTTGAGGAGTCTCTGGATGAGTGGGCGCTGACCGCTACCGGTAACTACTCCCACCTGCATTCCTGCATCCTTGATCTTCTGCATGATTTCCTTCACGCCAGGGAATATCTCGGCGGTTGGCATGGAATGGAAGATGTCGGTCTTCACATCATACATCTTCTGCGCTTCATCCAGGGAGATGTCGATACCTTTCTGCTTCTTCACCATCATCTGGATGGTATCGATGCCTCGGGCTCCCTCGGTGGCATAGGCATCGGCGGCAGTCATGTGGATATCGAACTGTTTCATTGACTCCTGCCATGCCACGGCATGATTGGGCATACTATTATATAATACGCCATCCATATCAAAAAGAACGGCTTTAGGGTTGAATTCCCCAAAGCCGTGGTCTTTTAAGTATTTTGAAATAATATCTTTCATAAAATTTGAAGGAGTTAAGGAGTTAAAGAAGTTGAGGAGTTAAGACAATAGTTTATAATCTTATGTCCTCTCTCTGTTTTTCTAGGAGAAAAGCATTTGTCTTAACTCCTTTAACTCCTAAAATATCCTAAAATATATATTATTTCTCGTTAGCCAGACGCTCCTGGATAGCCTTGCTCTCTGCCTCATAACCTGGCTTGTTGAGCAATGCGAACATGTTCTTCTTGTAAGCCTCAACACCTGGCTGGTTGAATGGGTTCACCTCTTCCAAGAGACCGCTGATACCGCAAGCCTTCTCGAAGAAGTAGATCAGCTGACCAAGGTAGTAAGCGTTCAACTCAGGCACGTTAACCAGGATGTTAGGAACACCACCGTCAACGTGAGCCAGACGTGTACCGAGCTCAGCCATCTTGTTAACCTCATCAACACGCTTGCCCTCGAGGAAGTTCAAACCGTCGAGGTTCTCATCGTCGTGTGGGAAGAGCAGCTTCTCGTTAGGAGTCTCAACGCTGATAACAGTCTCGAAGATAGAGCGCTCGCCCTGCTGAATCCACTGACCCATAGAGTGAAGGTCGGTAGTGAAGTCGCAAGCTGCTGGGAAGATACCCTTCTGGTCCTTACCCTCGCTCTCACCATAGAGCTGCTTCCACCACTCAGCAAAGTAGTGAAGCTTTGGCTGGAAGTTGCATACAATCTCAATCTTCTTGCCAGCTTGAGTGTAGAGAGCCTGACGTGTAGCTGCATAGATGGCAGCAGGGTTCTCCTCGAAAGCTACGTCCTTGCCGCAAGCCTTCTCCATTTCAGCTGCACCGGCAACGAGCTGCTTTACATCGAAACCAGCTACTGCGATAGGCAACAGACCTACTGGAGTCAAGACAGAGAAGCGACCACCCACGTTGTCTGGGATGATGAAACTCTTGTAACCCTCCTTGTCAGCGCAAGTGCGGGCAGCACCCTTCTTAGCGTCGGTAACGGCTACGATAACATCCTTAGCCTCGTCCTTGCCACGCTGATCCTCGCACTGCTTCTTCAAAAGACGGAAAGCAAGAGCTGTCTCAGTTGTGGTACCAGACTTAGAGATGTTGATGACACCAAACTTCTTGTCCTTCAAGTAAGAAGTCAACTCGAAGAGGTAGTCCTCACCGATATTGTTACCTGCGAAGAGGATAGTAGGGTTCTTCTTGTCGTTTAGGAGCCAAGCAAAAGAGTTACCGAGGCCTTCGATAACGGCGCGAGCACCGAGGTAGCTACCACCGATACCTGCAACAACAACAACCTCACACTTCTCACGCAATGTGTTGGCAACAGACTGAATCTCATCGAGGAACTCAGGAGTGATAGAAGATGGCAAATGCAACCATCCCAGGAAATCGTTACCTTCACAAGTGCCGTTCTCAAGAGCTTCCTGAGCGGCCTTTACCTTAGGCTCGTAAGCCTTTACTGCACCCTCAGCGAGGAATGATGCAGCCTTTGTAATGTTTAAGCTGATACTTTTCATTTTACCATTTATCTAAATGAATCTGTTAAAAGTTTTATCTCTATTTGTGGACTGATGCGTTCATACAATATATTATATACGGCATCGAGGATTGGCATGTTGACGTGCATGTGGCGATTGATTTCCTTCATACACTTCGTACCAAAGTATCCCTCGGCAATCATCTCCATCTCTATCTGCGCACTCTTCACGCTGTAGCCTTTACCTATCATGGTTCCGAAGGTACGGTTGCGGGAGAAGTTGCTGTAACCCGTCACGAGCAGGTCGCCCAGATATACCGAGTCGTACATACTACGTTCGATAGGGTGGACGGCTGTAAGGAAGCGATGCATCTCCTGAACAGCGTTTGACATGAGTACCGCCTGGAAATTGTCTCCATACTTCAAACCGCCACAGATACCTGCAGCAATGGCATATACGTTTTTCAGCACCGAAGAGTATTCGATACCAACCACGTCGCTCGAAGTCTTGGTCTTGATAAACTCGCTTGCCAGACAGTCGTTGGCAAAGGCATGCGCCTTGTCTGTATCACTGCAGCCCACTGTGAGATAGCTCAATCGTTCCAGCGCTACCTCTTCGGCATGAGAAGGTCCACCGATACATGCCAGATTCTCGTAAGGAACATCGTATACCTGATGGAAATATTCTGAGCAAACGAGGTTCTCATCTGGCACAATACCCTTGATGGCTGTGATAATAAACTTGTCGCTGATGCGAGTCTTGAGTTTCTTGAGATGATTCTTGAGGTATGGCGATGGGGTTACGAATACGAGCGTATCGTAGTTCTGCACTATCTTGTTGATATCGGAAGAGAAGAAAATCTCATCTACGTTGAATCGTGCCGACATCAGATAGGCTGGGTTATGCCCCATGCGCTTGAAGTCTTCGATGCGGTCATTGCGACGCATATACCAGCCTATGTGATGAGTATGCCCCACCACAATCTTGGCTATTGCCGTAGCCCAGCTACCGCCGCCAATAATCGCTATTTTACCGCAGTTATACACTTCGAATGAATTTATAAATTAAAAATTAATAATTAATAATGTATAATGAGGCTTTCGCCTTTGTTTGTAGATATAATGTATAACTAATAAAAAGCCGGAACTCTTTATTAATTATACATTATTAATTATGCATTATCAATTAAGCATTTGCTGCATCAATCCAGCCCTGGATGTCATCAACAGAAGGCTTCTCGTAGCCGAGCTTGTACTTCTTGTTGATTTCTCCAATCTTCTGCTGCAAGCCTTGTGCTTTCTCTTCACGGATATCAGAGATGAGGTTGAAACCTGCCTTGCGGAGCACGTATGCCCAATCCTCTGGCACGCCAATCTCTGCCCATTCCTTGATGGTGCTCTGTGGCATCTTCTTCTCTGGTTTCATCTGTGGGAAGAACAGTACTTCCTGGATGAAGGTCTTGCCGGTCATCAACATGACTAAGCGGTCGATACCGATACCGATACCTGATGTTGGAGGCATACCGTACTGGAGGGCACGGAGAAAGTCCTGATCGATGATCATTGCCTCATCATCACCCTTGTCGGCAAGCTTCATCTGGTCGATGAAACGCTCTTCCTGGTCGATTGGGTCGTTGAGCTCAGAGTATGCATTGGCAAGCTCCTTACCGTTTACCATCAACTCGAAACGCTCGGTCAAGCCTGGCTTTGAACGGTGCATCTTGGTCAATGGAGACATCTCTACAGGATAGTCGGTGATGAAGGTTGGCTGGAGGAATGTACCCTCGCAGAACTCACCGAAGAGCTCATCAATCAACTTACCCTTACCCATGGTCTCATCTACGTCCATGCCCTTCTCCTTGCAGAATGAGCGGATCTCTTCCTCGGTCTTGCCGTTGCAGTCGAAACCGGTCTTTTCCTTGATTGCATCGAGGATAGGCAGACGGCGATATGGAGCCTTGAAGCTGATGATGTTGCCATCAATCTCGCGCTCTGGCTTGCCGTTTACGGCGATACAGATGGTTTCGAGCAGCTTCTCTGTGAAAGCCATCATCCAGTTGTAGTCCTTGTACTGAACATAAAGCTCCATACAGGTAAACTCAGGGTTGTGGTTGCGGTCCATACCCTCGTTGCGGAAGTTCTTGCCGATTTCATAAACACCCTCGAAACCACCTACGATGAGGCGCTTCAGATAAAGCTCGGTAGCGATACGCATGTACATATCCTGATCGAGTGCGTTGAAGTGGGTGATGAATGGACGGGCAGAAGCACCACCGGCAATGCTCTGCAGGGTAGGAGTCTCTACCTCTGTATAACCAGCGTTGTCAAGTACGCTGCGGAGAGTGCGGAGCACAGTGGCACGCTGCAGGAAGGTTTCCTTCACACCATCGTTTACGATGAGGTCAACGTAGCGCTGACGGTAACGCAACTCTGGGTCGTCGAACTTGTCGTAAGCCACACCATCCTTGTACTTCACGATTGGGAGTGGCTTCAAGCTCTTGGAGAGCAGGCACAACTCCTTGGCGTGAACTGAAATTTCGCCAGTCTGTGTGCGGAATACGAAACCCTTTACACCGATGAAGTCACCGATATCGAGAAGCTTCTTGAATACTGTATTGTAAAGGTCCTTGTTCTCGTCTGGACAAATCTCGTCGCGGGCGATATAAACCTGGATTCTTCCCTTTGAGTCCTGCAACTCAGCGAAACTGGCTTTACCCATTACGCGGCGACCCATCATACGGCCAGCGATAACTACCTGGCGTGGCTCGTCCTCGTCCTTAAACTCAGCTTTGATGTCAGTGCTGAATGCATTGGTTGGAAACTCTGCTGCTGGGTATGGGTCGATGCCCATCTCGCGCAATGTCTGAAGACTTTGTCTGCGAACGATTTCCTGTTCGCTTAACTCTAAAATGTTCATACTTTATTTAGATAAATCTATTTGTTTTCTTTTTGTTGGTGCAAAAATACAAATAATTTTTCGAACTCTTGCCCTATTTTTATGCTTTTTAATACAATAAGGTAATTTATCTATGCAAATGTTGCGCAAGCCTATAGTTTGATGAAGATTTTTCGGTGATACATCCAGATACCCATTGCTGCGTGGATAGCTACAAAGAAGAGGGCGTAGGTGAGCGATGCTACATACTCATCGCTGATGACGCTCTGGATGCCAATGAAAATCTCTGCCTTGATGTCAAAACTTCCAAAGAGAATGGCAAGTGCCTCGCTCATCACATAGAGAAAAAGCGGATTCATGCCAAAGGCAAGCAGACCCTTGGTCAGGATGTTGTCCTTGCTGCTCGGCTTGTTGTCGATAAACTGCAACAGGATGCCCAATATCCAGGAGGCGAATCCGCAGGTTACGAATACGTAGCTGGGACTCCAGATGCGCTTGTTGATGCCGAAACCAATCAGGGAGAGTCCGAAGCCTAGAGCTACCATCACGAGACCTGCCACCTTCAATACCTTGATCTTCGAATCTACGGTCTGACCTGCTACGGAAATGTACTTGCAGCAGAGGAATCCTATCATCGTATGGGCGATGGATGGAATCGTGCTCAGTAATCCTTCCGGGTCTACCGGACTTCTTTGATAGAGATGGTTGATGCCGAAAATGCTGCGGTCTACCTGTGCCAGGATATTGGTGGATGCATCGTATGCATAGCCATTGCCAAACACCAGAATGCCCATATAAACTACGAGTAATCCGATGATGGTATGGATGAAATAGCGATGGTTCAGGGTGATGGCGAGCAGGGCCACGACTCCGTAGCAGATGGCTATGCGCTGCAATACTGCCCATATTCGCAGGTGGGCAAAGTCTAGTGCATCTCCACTGCATATCATGTCAAACCAGTTGATACCCAAACCGATGAGGAAGAGTAGGATGGTTCGCTTGGCTATCTTTCTATAGACGTGGGCTGAGGGCTTGAACTCTGTCTTCTTCAGGGATATGAAGGTTGACATTCCCACCATGAAGAGGAAGAACGGGAAGACAAGGTCGCACGGTGTGAGACCATTCCACTTGCTATGCTCCAGAAAGCTGTAGTTGTGCTCCCCGCCATTGTTAACCAATATCATGAGGGCTACGGTGAGTCCTCGCATCACGTCGAGTGATTTTAATCTGTTCATATATTACTTGATGACTTTCACGAATTACTTGATGAAATGAATGACTTCTTTTGCTACATCCACAGTGTTCCCTTCTGGCTTTGAAGAGTATGGATTCTTCTGCAGGGTCCATGGTTCCTCCAGCGCATACCAGTCGATTTTCGGTGCGCTAGGCAATGCCAGCTGGAAGAGCTCTGCGGATGTTTTTCCTGCATTCTTGCCATTGCCCAAGGCATCGTAATCGATGTTGGTGCAAGCTGCCATCTGGTCGGCGAGTGCTTTCATATAGGTACTCCATCGCTTGTAGTAGAAATCCTTCAGCAAACCTTGCCATTCCTTGTGTCCATAATCCCGTAGCCCGCCGTCGTCTGCGCAGACACGGTTGCCCCAGGTGGTAATCTGTACTCGGGCATTCCATTCGTAGAGGTCTTTCTCTTCAGCGGTCTTGCCCAGGTTGCGTGCTTCCTCTATCCAATGTCCCAGACGGAATTCTGGACGGGTACCGAGCAGTTGGTCCTGTAGAAGAATCATCTTCAGGAAACGGTCAGCATCCTTGTCAAACTCCTTACGGGAGAAGGAATGATAGTCTGCAATGGCTTTCCAGTACTGTTTGCGCCCCTGGTCGGCAAGTGCCTGGCGGCAGATATCTACCAGATCATACTCATAGTTGTTGTTGCCACGGTATTTGTCTGCTACGCTGGCAAAGAGAATGGCTGCCTGCCGGGTATCCTCCGGGTCGTAATAGTTGCGCATCTTCGACCAGCTGGAAACCTGGAAGTTGTTTAACGAAGGGCGTCCGCAGAAGATGCTCTCGTGAGGACCCTGCTGGTTGTTGCCCATCGGACAGTTGTAGATGCTCTGAGCCAGAATTGTCCATGCTTTCTCGATGGTTGCATCGTGTACCCCATATCGGGCATAGCAGTATTCCTTGAGCCAGTCTTCCTTGGTAGTCTTCTCGGCACGCCAAGGCAGTTCGCTCATCAGTTCAAACATCACAGGGTTGTTTTCTGAACCTTCCATCGTGAAGCCCCATCCCTTAAGTGAAGAGTGAAGAGTGAGGAGTGAAGAATTCTCTTGTTTTTGGGTGTCCTTTTTCCCCGTTGCCAGATAGAAGTTGTTCAGCAGCTGGTCCATTCTTCCATGCAGACCCACATTGCCACCGAAATTCTCCAGCATACAGAAGAGCCACTGGTGCTTGCCGTAACCACCATCGCGCTTCAGAATGCTGGGACCGCCAAACATCGGACGGCATTCGGAGAAGAGGTCGAGCACCAGGATGTCGCCTACCTTTAAGTCTTCAATCATCTGAGGGCGAGGATTTTCGTTCCATCCCTGTACCACCCAGATGGCTTTTGGGTTAGCACGCTTCATTGCACTCATCAGTGCCTTTCCTGCTTTGGCATAATCCACGGCTGCATCGTCACCGCTCTCGTGGAAAGGATCCATCGAATAGAAATCTGATTTTCCGTAGAGCTTGGTCAGTTCCTTATAATATAGGTCGGCGATTTCTGTAAATCTGCTATCGGTAGGAGAGAGGTTGGCAGGGCGCTGGTAACCGTTCCACTTGCCGGCATCCGTCACGTTCAACCCCAATCTCTCTTTGGCATCGTGAGGCACCATACCGCAATAGCCAGGCAAGACAGGTTTCATTCCCATCTCCTTCATTCTGGCAAGAATCTTCTTCTGGAGAGTTTCCTGCTGCTTATACCAGCTCAATGGAAGCGGACCTCCCCAACCTTCCAGGTTGTTCATCTCCCACCAGGCAAGGAAAGCGGGTCCGGCGATGAACTTGCCCACTTCTTCTTCTGAATATCCCAGTTTCAGGAGCATGTTGCGCCACACGCATTCTGTGCCCACGGCTGCAAGTGGCATGTTGATGCCGTGAAGCGCCATCCAGTCTATTTCTTTCTGCCATCGGTTCCAGTCCCAGAAAGCCATCGTGTAGGAGAAGGTACAGTAGTTGAAATCGTAGCGCAGTTTGAGGTCGGTCTCGTGGCGCTCCTTCTGCTTGACGGCTGGCAGTACTGCTGGCAGTTTGGTGTTCATGCTGTTCCATGTGATATGGATGCCGGCATAATGCTTCAGATACCAGTTGATGCCCACGGCAATATTCACCCAGGAGTTGCCCCGGATGATGATGGGATTGTTTCTACCGGCAGATTGGGATGCTGTTGCATTCTTTCCGCTTCTAGCTTGGTCTATCTCGAAGAAATCTTTGTCAGACTTGACAAGTATTGTCTTGAACTTGGCAGCAGCTCCCTTGTCTATGCGATTCAGAAGATCGTCTGCCGGATTTGCGTATGCACCAAAAGTAATAGTACATAATAGTCCTAGGAGTAATTTTTTCATAAAATCGTTTGTTGTTGTTTCAATATGCTGCAAAGATAGTAAAAAAATGCGGTTCATACCAAGTAAAAGTGTTTAAAAGTATAAAAAAGGCTTATTTATTTTGTTTTGTCTTTTATTTGCATTAATTTTGCAAGAAAATGAGGTGAGGAGTGAGTTGGACATCCGTTTGCTCTTATCCCCCCTAAACAACCAACTTTAAATTTTGATAAGGATGAACATAGACGAAGTAGTAAAAAGAATAAGTAAGACCGATGGACTTTCTAAAACCCTCGGCATGCATTTTATCTCAACTCCTGAGCCTGATACGCTTCAGGCTACGATGAAAGTGGATGAGCGTAATCGCCAGCCATTCGGATTCCTGAGTGGGGGTGCTTCTCTGGCACTGGCGGAAAATGTGGCTGGTATCGGCTCCTTGGCTCTCTGCCCTGGTCAGATAGCTGTGGGCATCAATGTGAGTGGCACTCATGTACTAGCAGTGAGCGAGGGAGATACGGTTACTGCATATGCCAAGCTGGTTCACAAAGGCAGGACCCTGCATACTTGGGAAGTTGCAATCAAAAACACTGCTGATGAGTTGATCTGCACCGTACAGGTAACCAACTATGTGTTTACTCCTAAGAAGAAAGATACTAAGATGGAGGAATCTAATAAGACAGAAGAATAAAGTATGACGGCATTTGCATACTATCGTTTGCCTTATCTGCATCACGCTCATTATGTGGTGCAGCATGAGGGTGAGCCGGAAGTTCTCTTTTCTGTGGCAGAACTGAATGGTAAGGAGGGGTTTGTAATAGCTCCTTTCTCGCCATCCAGCGATTGTCCTGTGCTTTTGATTCATCCTGATGAAAGCAAACTGATTGCTGTGGGGAACGAAAATGGCCCTGGAGAGAAGGCTCCGCAATCCTCTCCCGATGGGGCTGAAAATGCATCCCGACGTAGCTCTTCATACGTCGGGACGCAGCCAGAACTGCATCGGGACGCAGTAAACGCTACGTCGGGACGTAATTTTGAGGCCTACGCCAGAGAGTTTGAATGCTTTCATCAGCAGTTATCCGAAGAGACATTCAGCAAGATTGTTTTGGCAAGAAAAGTTTCTCTGGTGAGTGATAAAATCAGAATAAAAAAAATAGATAGTGTTGATGCTCAGGATGTTGCGTCTTTAAAGGCGCTTTTCCTGAAAACCTGCCGTATGTATCCTCGTCTTTTCGTTGCCTTGGTTTATACTTCCCAATCGGGTATGTGGCTGATGGCAACTCCGGAAATCTTGCTCAAGGGGGAGGGAGATGAGTATCAGACGATGTCTTTGGCAGGTACGCAAAAGGCGGAGCCTTCCCGAACCATTGCTGATTATCCGGTAGAGGGCGTGGAATGGTCGGAGAAGAACAGGGAAGAGCAGCAGTATGTTACGGATTATATCGAAGACTGCATCAAGGGCTTTGCTGGGGATTACAGACTGAAAGGTCCGTATACCACGATGGCTGCCAATCTTTATCATCTCCGTACCGATATCTCTTTCAGATTGCTGGATAAAGGCAGGTTGGGGGATGTGATCAATGCTTTGTATCCTACGCCTGCAGTCTGTGGTATCCCAAAGGATGCGGCTCGCCGGTTCATATTGCAGCATGAGCTTCATTCCCGTAAATACTATAGCGGTTTTGTCGGTCCGATTTCTTCGCAGGGAAAGACTCATCTCTTCGTTTCTCTCCGCTGCATGAACATCTTGCAGGATGGCATCTGTGAACTATATGCCGGTGGCGGATTGCTCAAGGAGAGCGAGATGGAAAAGGAGTGGAAGGAAACTGAAGCTAAAATGCAGACAATCAGACGGGTTTTGCTTTAGCAGAATTGGCAATTGTTAATTATTAATTGTAAATTATATTATTATAAATTAGTTTTCGTGTTTAGTAATATCGATAATGTCAATATCCTGACGGCTGTTCTCGCATCTCATGGTGTGAGAAGAGTAGTGGTTTGTCCTGGAAGTCGTAATGCGCCCATCGTACATAATCTTAATGAGATGGATGGCATTACCTGCTATCCAGTCACCGATGAACGCAGTGCGGGATTTGTGGCTATGGGTATTGCCTTGGGTAATCCGTCACCGTGTCCGGATCCGGTAGCGGTCTGTGTTACTTCCGGCTCTGCATTGCTCAATCTCTATCCGGCAGTCTGTGAGGCTTATTATCAGAAGTTGCCAATCATCATAATTTCGGCAGATAGACCGGAGGCTTGGATAGGCCAGCAGGATGGACAGACCCTGCCGCAGGCTCATGTATTCGGTACGATGGTGAACAGAAGTGTGAATCTTCCAATCGTATCCAACGAGGAGCAGGCTTGGTATTGTGAACGGTTGGTGCATGAAGCGGTCATCGACTGCGTGCACCGCAAGATAGGTCCGGTACATATCAATATCCAGCTTTCTGAACCTCTCTATCAGTTTACGGTAGACAAGCTGCCGAAAACTCATTGGGTGGATTACGTGAAGACCAATCTCTTTGGCGGCAGTTTCCATTACGGTGATATGCTTGATTTTCTGAATGCCAGAAAGCCGATGATCGTGGTGGGACAGGATTATCCATGCAGTCAGCTTTACGGTATCAAGCAGATTGATTCGTGGGCAGTTACGCTCATCGAACCGACGGCTTTAGGCACGTCAAGCGAGGATCCTGCATGCCGGGAATTTTCCAGCAATCTCCTGGTTACCAATTTCGATGAAGTGCTGAATAATGTGGGAGATAACGGGGATTATATGCCCGATTTTATTCTCTATGTAGGAGGCACCCTGGTGAGCAAGCGCCTCAAGCTGTTCCTTCGCCTTGCCGTGAAGAAAGGTGCTAAGGTGTGGCGGGCAAGCACCGATGGTGATTACATCGATACCTTTATGCGTATTGACCGTATCTTCCAATGCGATACCACACTGCTGGCGGATGCCATGACCTCTTATGATCAGGTTTATCGGGATGAAGTGGATGCGTATAAGGAACGTTGGGAAAAAGCACTGTGGGCGGCTAAGCGTCATGCTTTCGATTATGAACCATCCTTCAGCAGTATGGCTGCGGTGAAGGCTTTTCAGACCGAGTTTCTGGCTCATTCACTGGATGATACTCGTGAGTGCCGTCTCTTTTATGGCAATAGCATGGCTATTCGTCTGGCTTGCATTTATGCCCGCCAGTATGTGCATTGCAATCGGGGGGTGAATGGTATCGAGGGTTCGCTATCTGCAGCTGCGGGCTTGTCTATCTATCTTTCGGAATATCATCATCCTGATGTCAGGAGCCAGCAGAAGGTTTTCTGCGTGTTGGGCGACCTGAGTTTCTTCTACGATCAGAATGCCCTCTGGAATCAGAATCTCAATGGCAGTCTTCGCATCTTGCTCTTGAATAATGGCGGCGGAGCCATCTTTGCCAAGTTCAAGGGATTGAAGGAAAGTTCTGCACGCGAGAAACTGGTGATGGCTGAGCATTGCACTTCTGCTTATCACATCTGTCTGGCACAAGATGTAGCCTATCAGAACGCTGATGATATGAAGTCGCTCTGTGAGGGTATCGATTGGCTCATCCATACCGAGTCAAGCAGACCGATGCTTCTGGAGGTTCTTACGGATATAGAAACAGATAATCAGGTTCTGGATGAATATTATAATAGTTTAGAGTTATCATCAGAGAAAGAAGGATGAACCATCCTTTCTGAAAGTAACCTGAAAGTAATCATAAAGTTCAAAGTTCAATAATCAAAGTTCAAAGTAAATGAGAGAATGGAAAAAGATAGAAGGTTTTGATTTCAAGGAAATCATCTTCGAGGAGTATAATCACATTGCTAAGATTACCATCAATCGTGAGCGTTATCGCAACGCCTTCACTCCATTGACTACCTGGGAGATGGCGCAGGCTTTCAACTACTGTCGTGACTGTCTGGATATCCGTGTGGTTATCCTGACGGGTGCTGGCGACAAGGCTTTCTGTGCCGGTGGAGATATGCATGTGAAGGGTAGAGGTGGATATGTTGGCAACGATGGTGTGCCTCGTCTCAACGTGCTTGATGTACAGATGCAGATTCGTCGTTTGCCAAAGCCTGTTATCGCCATGGTGAACGGTTATGCCATCGGTGGTGGTCATGTGCTTCATGTGATGTGCGACTTGACCATCGCTTCAGAGAATGCCATCTTCGGACAGACTGGTCCTAAGGTAGGAAGCTTCGATGCTGGTTTCGGTTCTTCTTATCTGGCACGAATGGTTGGTCAGAAGAAGGCCCGTGAAATCTGGTTCCTCTGCAAGCAGTATTCTGCGAAGGAGGCAGAAGAGATGGGAATGGTCAACAAGGTGGTTCCTCTCGACCAGTTGGAAGATACCTGCGTAGAATGGGCTGAAATCATGATGGAGCGTTCTCCTTTGGCTCTCCGTATGATCAAGGCTGGCTTGAATGCTGAGTTGGATGGTCAGGCTGGTATTCAGGAGTTGGCTGGTGATGCAACGATGCTCTATTATACCATGGATGAGGCTCAGGAGGGTGGCAAGGCTTTCCTGGAGAAGCGCAAGCCTCGTTTTGAGGATTATCCTCTGTTCCCGTAAATGGCAGAGTGAGTAATCGAATATAAGGATATATAAACCATATAGGATGCCTTCGGTCATCTTGTATGGTTTATTTTTTTTCCTTCACTATGGATGCTGGATGAAAACCAATAGGGGGAAGATGAAGATAAATGAGAAATGGATGAAAATAAAAAAGCCAACCTCTAATACTAGAGATTGGCAATCTTAATGCTTTATGGGTGGAAGGTGGGACTCGAACCCACGACATTCAGAACCACAATCTGACGCTCTAACCAACTGAACTACGTCCACCATGTTAGCTTGCTTAATTGTTATTTCTTTTAAGCGAATGCAAAGGTACTACATTTTTTTGAATCCACCAAATTTTTTCTAAACTTTTTTCTGAAAAACTTCATTTTCCTGTAAAAAAATAGCATTTTCCCTTAAAACTGCAGTTTTTTTGATGGGAAAATGCTATTTATAAGTTTACAAGCTATTACTTAGCAGGGCTAGCTGGTACAGTTGGAGTTGCTGCTTTCTGTGCATCTGCTGCACCATTAGCTGCTGGGGCTGCTTTCTGAGCACCTGCTGCAGCATCCTTGCTAGCACCTGGCATAGCAGGAAGAGCAGTCTGCTCCTGAGTTGCACCTTCCATAACGCTGCTTTCACCAGCTGCCTGAGGTGCTACATAAGCACAAACTATGCTGATAACTACCATGGCACCAGCGAGACCCCATGTTAATTTCTCTATAATGTCGGTTGTCTTACGAACGCCCATGATAGAGTTTGTTGAAGAGAAGTTACTTGCAAGTCCACCTCCCTTTGATTCCTGGATGAGCACGATGAAAATCATCATGATTGCTACCAGGACGATTAATACTACAAATAATGTGTAAGCCATTTTTTAAAACTAGTTTTATTTATTATTTTTATTTGTTATTTTTATTATTTCCGTTTAATATCAGTTTCTCGAGAAATCTTAGCTGGTCCACATAGTAGGCACTCTTGTGTGGATGCTGCTTGTAGAGTCGCTCGATAATTTGATAAGCTCGTTCATACTTGCCCTGTTTGATGTAGATGCGGGCGAGGGTTTCTGTAAATACACCACTATTTTCAGTTTGTTCCTCGTTGTCTTTGTCATCTTCCAGTTGAGGCGTGTATTCTGGCTTGTATTCCTCTCCTTGCTGTATCTTTGGCAATTTGAATCCTCCATCTTCCATGAAGTCATCAATCAGACTGATGGTTCTTGAAGGTTTCTCGTCTTCTTCTTGATCTTCAGTCTCCATCAGATAAGCTACATAATCAACAGCTGCATCTGCAGGTGTTGGCTTCCGCTTTTCTTTCTTAGCTTCTTTTTCTTCTGCATCTGTTGGTATAGAACCTAGGAAACTGTCGATAAGGTCGCTTGTGCGGTCTGCCTTAGATGTATTGTGCAAGTTGCTTTTTGGTGCTTCTCCTTGAGTAGGATAAGCCTTGCTCTTTTCCCCATAGTTTACTTTCTTGAACTGATAGTGCGCTGCTTCAACCATTTCGAAGATGACCTTGCGGTCTGTTATGTAGATGGCTGCACGGCGTAGCTCTTCGTCGAAACTAGGGTCGTGGAGTAGGTACAGGTTTTTCAACATCAAGAGGCGAGCCGTTTGATAATAGGGATATAGAGCCAAGAGGGCGCGCAAGTCGTAGAGCGTCTCCCGGTTCATCTCCTCTGGGTGTTGTATCAATCTGCTTAATTCCACTTTTTTCTATTTAATGTTTGGTTACTATGAACTTTGAGCTATGAACTTTGAGCTTTGAACTTTGAGCTATGAACTTTGAGCTTTGAACTTTGAGCTTTGAACTTTATGATTTGTATAGCTGTTGAATTCTTCACTCTTCACTCTTCGTTCTTCACTTACTATTTCCTTACCAGTTAGCTACTGTAGCGTTGAATATCTGGTCTACCAAGTCTTTTACCATCTGGGTGACCAGTTCTTCCTGAACAGAAGCTAAACTTTGTGTGGTATCGTAGGTCTTTGCAGAGGTGAATGACTTTTCGAAGTCCTCGGTATGTTTCTTGTTATTCGTGAAACGGACATTGACGGTGATACTCAATTCTGTCTGTGCAGAATAACCTTCAGCAGATACCGACTTGTTGCGCTGTGAATATTGGGTAATTTCACCCTCAATCTTCAGGTCGCCATTACGGGAAACCTGTCGCAACTGGGTATTGTTGGCAAATTTGTCTTTCAGCTCGTTGTTGAACATTGGTCCCATTGGTCCCCAAACGTATGAACTTCTGATAGGGAAGTCTGCTATTTGGATAGTCTTGGTCTGGGTATAGTCAATGCTGGCGCCGTTGAAGCCGTAGCTAACGGAACATGCAGTCATGATGCCTATGACCAATGAAATCCCTAATATATATATGTACGCGCGTAATTGCTTCATAATTTATATTTCTTTATTTTCCGGTAAAGTGTTCTGTCTGATATACCCAATTCCTCAGCGGCTTTCTTTCGATTGCCATTGTTGCGTTCCAGAGCCTTTTCTATCATTTGTTTGCTCAAGTCATCGAGATTCAGTGAGTCGTTCTCTTTGATTTCTTCTGCCTCGATTTCTTCTGGTTCCGATTGTCCCATTTTGTCAGCTCGGATGATTCCCGGTTCATGTCGGATGATTCCTGTGTCATGCTGGATGATTCCTGTGTCATGCCGCATCATTCCTTCTGCTGGTGTGATAGACTGTGTTTTTTCAAACTCTGCCGGATAGGTTGTTGGACTCATGTTCGATACAGAGGTAGGACTACTGAAACCTTCTGCTCCTCTTAGTTGACGGGCTTCATCCAGTTGCTTGCGCAATGATCCCACCTCTCTTCGCAGGTCACTCACGTTTCCTCTTAGTTCGTAAAGAATCTTATAGAGAAATTCTCGTTCGTTTTCATAACTGTGCGAGGTGTTGTTGCTCTGTGGAATGGTGGCAAGTTGAGTAGTCTCTTCATCGCGTGGGATAAAATGCATGAGTGTCTCCATGTTAATTTCCCGTTCACGACTTAATACCGACATTTGCTCGGTAATGTTCTTGAGCTGTCTCACGTTGCCTGGCCACTTATATTTCAGCATGAGTTTCTTGGCATCTTCTGTCAGGCTGATCTTTGGCAGATTGTATTTCTCTGCCATTTGCATGGCGAAAAGGCGGAACAACAGTAAGATGTCATTTCCTCGTTCGCGAAGTGGAGGCATCTGGATAGGAATTGTATTCAGTCGGTAATACAAGTCTTCGCGGAATCTTCCTTCGCTGATTGCCTTTCTCATGTTGACGTTGGTGGCAGCAACGATTCGTACGTTGGTCTTGCGAATCTCTGTTCCACCTACGCGGATATATTCGCCCGTTTCCAGCACTCTCAGCAGTCTTGCCTGAGTCTGTATGGGCAGTTCGCCCACCTCGTCAAGAAATATAGTACCCTTGTTGGCTATTCCGAAGTAGCCTTCGCTTTCTCCTATGGCTCCGGTAAAGGAACCCTTCTCATGTCCAAAGAGCTCACTGTCTATAGTGCCCTCAGGAATGCTTCCGCAGTTGATGGCAAAATACTTTTCTCTTCTTCTTGGTGAGTTGTCATGGATCACCCTCGGAATGATTTCCTTACCAACTCCACTTTCTCCGATAATAAGCACAGAAAGATCTGTCGGTGCCACCTGTAAGGCGACATCGAGAGCATGATTCAATCCGTCGCTATTTCCGACGATATTGTAGCGTTGTTTTATTTTCTGTAGTTCAGATGTATCCATTTAGCTGCCAAAATTACACATTTTTTTTGAAATATCAGCATATATTGCCCAAAAATAGGTCTTTTTTAACGTTTACCTATTCTTGGGCATCATATTTTGCTTTAAATTAAGCTTCTGGAGCTACTTGCTGAGCTGGTTCAGTTGTAGCTTGTGGAGCTTCCTGACCTTCATTCTTTGGACGAGGTGTAAAGTTCTTTTCATTCTTTGGAGGGAATGGCTTGCCGCCCTTCTTTGGGATAGAGAATCTTACCTTTTCGCTCTCGTCACGCTTCTCGTGATAGAGTTTTGGAAGTGGATTTTCTATTGCCTCATCATAGCTGTTTCTGTTCTGGAAAGCATCAATAGCCAGGAATACTGCCTGGCGGAACGATGACTCGTCAGCTTCATTGCAGCCTGCAATGCTGTAACTTGGTGCCATGTTGGCTGCTGTATGGATGATAGGCAAACCTGCAGTGTAGATGACGCCATCCTCTGTATAGAGAGAATGGAATGGGGTAGTGGCTTGGTCATGATACATGGCCATGATTCCGTCAAAGTCGCTGAAATATCCCTTACCGAAGAACTCATCTGCTGCGTATGGACCAAAAGCCTGAATGCCTTGTTCTGCTAATTTGTCAATAGCAGGAATGATGATTTCGCTCTCCTCCTTACCGCAACTTTCCTCTTCGTTGCTGCGAGGATTGAGGGCAAGCACTGCTATGCGTGGGTTGGTGATGAGGAAATCTCTTTTGATGGTTTGTTGCATGAGCTTTATTCTTTCAATAATGCGTTCCTCGGTGATTCCGGCTATTACATTTTTGAATGGAGTCTTCTCTGTAACTGATGCTATGCGAAGGTTGCCACCTACGAGGATGGAAAGGGCTTCCTGTCCTTCGCCAAGACATGTTTCGATATAATGCTTGTGCCCCTTGAATGGGAAACCTTCTATCTGGGCATTCTGGTTATTGATAGGGGCTGTGATTAGCACATCATAGAGATTGTCTCTGAAATCAGTCATTGCTCTGTCGAGCGCTTTGATAGCTGCTGCTCCCGATTCGGTGGTAGGCATACCCATGTCTACCTTTACCTCTTCATCTACAGCTGCAAGCAGGTTGATGCGTCCTTCTTCTGCGTCTTCTGCTTTCTGGATGATAGAAAACTGTGCTGGCAGGTTCATCGCCTTGCGATAATAGGCTGCCACCTTTGGTGAACCGTAGATGATTGGTGTACAGAAATCCAGCATCTCAGATTCAGCAAATGTCTTAAAGATGAGTTCATATCCGATACCGTTGGTATCTCCGTGAGTGATAGCCACTCTGATTTTCTTATTGTCCATTGATGTATTTTATTTTATTGTGGAAATCGCAGCTTCGAGCTGCTTGATTAATATTTTCTTTTTCATTTCGGGTGCATAGACGAAGCCGATGACATAGAGGTTATGGATGCGATGCATCACGTAAGGTCCTCCCATGGCATCCCCTTTCATCTCCCAGAGTCCTCTTTCTAAAAGAACAGGAATGGTCATATACATGCTGTCGGTTTCGCCCGGCATGTTGGTTCGAAGAATGCTATCAATCTGAGCCTTGTCATTTACATTTACATGAAAAGCATTTGAATTCTTCATTCTTCGTTCTTCACTCTTCTCTTTTCCTGCTCTTCGTTCTTCACTCTTCACTTTCATCACGAGCAGGTTCTGCATTCCCGTACTTGCGTTGTTCGAAATCCAGATGAAGTTTTTTGCCTTCTTGCTGGCATTCATCGATACCGGGATTTTCATGTCAAGTCCGAATGTCTTCTTTACCTCTTCCTGCATCTCCTTGTTCTGCTTGCTGGGATTGTTGGAGATCATCTCTGCCAGATGCTTCAGTTCAGCTTCATCTACAATTTGGCGGAGCTTTTCGCCATTGAGTCTTTCTCGCAGCTGCTGTACGGAATGGGCATTGATGCGGATGATGTTTTGCGGTTCAGCATTCTCATCGTGGCTCAACTTGACAGCGAAGTCTTTATCTGTGATATTGACGATGATGCGGGTTCTGACGAGCAGGTAGCTGCCTTTTGTCTTCCCCTTCTTCACCTGAATCAGTTTGCAGAGAGGCTCGGGTTGGGGAAGGGCTGGAACGTCTTCCGTCAGTATCCTGGTAACGATGCTGTCGGTATCTCCTTCCAGTACAATCTCGTAAGGTTGCCCTGTACTGGCTGGCTTTTTCCTGTTCTTCCCCGTTAAACCGCAACTTGTCAAGAGGAGAAATATCAGGCAGAACGGGAAAAGAAACGTTATCGTATTTCTCACCATTATGCTATGTTCTTTTCGTCTACTCTTTTTTCTCTTCGTCCTCATGCTGGCGTATTTCGCCAATCTTCTTCGAGGTACTCAGCAAGCCGCAGGCTGCATAGATGTCTTGTCCACGGCTGGCACGGATGGTTGTAAACACGCCGTGCGAGGTAAGGTAATCGCGGAACTGCTCCATCTTTTCGTCATTCACGCCCTGCAGTGGGATGTCTGGAATCTGGTGGAAGCGGATCAGGTTGAAACGGCAATCGAGTCCCTTTACCAACTTGATGATAGCTTTGGCATGCTGCATGCTGTCATTCACTCCCTTGAATACGATGTATTCGAACGAGAGGCGACGCTGGTGGGAGAAGTCGTAGTTCTTCAAAAGCTCTACCACCTGCTCAATACCCATACCTCTTTCTGCAGGCATCAGTTCTGCGCGCTCTGAAGGAATAGGATCGTGCATGGAAATAGCCACATGGCATTCGCTCTCTTCCAGGAATCGCTTCAGTTTGTTCTTCACGCCAACAGAACTTACCGTGATACGCTTCGGACTCCATGCCCAGCCATAGTCGGCAGTCAGAATTTCCGTAGCACGAAGCACGTTGTCGAGGTTGTCCATTGGCTCGCCCTGTCCCATGAATACGATGTTGGTGAGCTTGTCTACCTCTGGCAATGAGTAAATCTGGTTCAGGATGTCGCCGGCAGGCAGACTTCCCTCGAATCCCTGCTTACCTGTTTGGCAGAAGAGACAGTTCATCTTGCAACCCACCTGCGAAGAAACACAGAGCGTGGCACGGTCCTTATCTGGAATATAAACCGTTTCCACAAACTTGCCACTTCGGGTAGGAAAGAGATACTTGATGGTACCATCCACAGAATGTTGTGCGTCGGAATATCCGAAGCATCCTATTTCGTATTCGGCAGCGAGTTTTGCACGGTTGGCTTTCGAGATATTGGTCATCTCATCAATGCTCTTTACATGCTGCTCATAGAGCCATTTCGCCATCTGTCCGCCGGTGAAGGCAGGCATGCCGAGATCCTTTGCCACCTGCTTCAATTCGGCAAGTGTAAGGCCTAAAAGATATTTTTTTTCATTATTCATACTGCAAAGATAGTGTTTTTTGCCGAAAAATTGTTATCTTTGCCACATATTTTAAGATAATAAGTTGAAATAAAGATAAAAAACATAGTTTGATGCCCCCAAATGGGACCAAAAACGAGAAAATAGAAACAAAGAAATGAGACAAAAAATAGACCTTTTCTTGCCTTGTGAAGACCTGGATGTTGCCCAGGAAGCACTCTTGGAACTTCATGACAACAAGACAGTTCAACATATCAATCTCTTGGTGAGTGCTGATTTCGCTGCTTCTCATCAAGTGCCTGATGGTTGTACATTTATCGTTGTCGACCGATTGGAGAGTTCCAATACTGTTAGTAGTATTGCTGAGAACACCGATGCCGACTATGTAATCATTTGTACCAAAGCCACTCCTATCCGTTGGGGATTGTATGCCTTGGAACGTTTCCTCCGTACCGCTGATGATACGGGAGCGGTCATGGTATACTCCGATCATTACTCTGTTCAGGAGGGTAAACTGGAGAAGCATCCGGTCATCGACTATCAGGCTGGTTCACTTCGTGATGACTTCGATTTCGGAAGTCTCTGGCTTGTCAAGGCACAGAATCTGCTCGACTATGCAGCACAGCAGGACAGACAGGAATATCAGTTTGCAGGACTCTATGACCTTCGTCTTTATCTGAGTAGAGTGGGAGAGATTTTCCATATCAATGAATTCCTCTATACGGAAGATGAGCTCGATACCAGAAAGAGTGGAGAAAAGCAGTTCGACTATGTGAACCCTCGCAACCGGGAGGTACAGATAGAGATGGAGAAGGCTTGCACCCATCATCTCGAAAAGGTGGGAGCCTTGGTTGATACCAATTACTATCGACAGCCTGATTTTGATGAGCAGGAGTTTGAATACGAGGCTTCTGTCATTATTCCGGTATTCAACCGTGAAAAGACGATAGCTGACGCAGTGAAAAGCGCACTCAGTCAGAAGACCAGCTTCAAGTTTAATGTTATCGTGGTAAATAATCATTCTACCGACCGTACGGGCGAAATCCTTTCAGAGATTGCCCATGAGATGGAGGAACGGAATGATAAGCAGGCAGGACGCCTTGTCCAGATTGTGCCTGATCGCAACGACCTTGGCATTGGTGGCTGCTGGAATATGGCTATCAACAGCGACCATTGTGGTAAGTTTGCCGTCCAGCTGGATAGTGATGACCTCTATTCTTCCCCTAAGACGCTGCAAAAGATAGTAGATGCCTTCCATAAGCAGAAGGCTGCCATGATGATCGGCTCTTATCGCATGTGCGATTTCGATCTCAATACACTGCCTCCTGGATTGATAGACCATAAGGAGTGGACCGAAGATAATGGCTGTAATAATGCTCTGCGTATCAATGGATTGGGTGCTCCTCGTGCCTTCTTTACCCCATTGGTCCGTCAGATTCAATTTCCTAATACCAGTTATGGTGAGGACTATGCCTTGGGATTGGTGTTTTCTCGTCGCTACCGTATTGGCAGAATCTACGATGAACTTTACCTCTGCCGTCGTTGGGGAGGAAATAGTGATGCTGCCTTGAGTATCGATAAGGTAAATGCCAATAATCTTTATAAGGACCGTCTTCGCACCATGGAGTTGAAGGCGCGCCAGCAGATGTTGCAGGGCAAGGCTGATATAATGGAAGATAGCAGTATCTCCCGTTTCTTCAATCGCCAGATGGAGAAATGGGCTGATGCCCGTCACCGCTTCCGCGATCTCAAGCATGTGGAGACCCATCAGCTCTCCGACCAGTTGAAAGTGCAGTGGAATCCGGCACGCATCGTGAGCACCGGAGCCAAGATTGATAAGAAGACATTGGGTGATCGTCCATGTTTCCTTTGCGACAAGAACCGTCCTAAGGAGCAGATTTCAAAACAGATAGATGAACGCTTCCTTCTCTTGGTGAATCCGTTCCCGATTCTGCCTGTTCATTTCACGATTCCTGCAAGAAAGCATCAGCCACAGTCTATCTATAAGAATTATGGTGAGATGCACCGGTTCCTGAGCTTGCATAGCGAGTTGATGGTGTTCTATAACGGTCCGAAGTGTGGAGCCTCAGCTCCTGATCATCTTCATTTCCAGGCAGGTACCAGTGGCATCTTGCCTTTGCAGGCTAATTGGCAGCGACTTTCTCGCAACCTTACTGATATCATTTCTCTGAATGATGACGAAAAGATTGCCTTGATTCATGACTTTGTTGTTCCAGCCTTTGTCATCATCTCCAAGAGTGAGGACAGCGATGAGGCTCTTTTCCAACGTCTCTATAAGTCGATGCCTGTTCGTGGTGATGAGACTGAACCAATGATGAATATCATCGCATGGCGCAAGGGGGATGAGTATATCTCTGTGGTTATTCCTAGAGAGAAACACCGCCCTGAGGCTTATTTTGCAGAAGGCGATGCACAGATGATGGTTTCTCCTGGAGCCTTGGATATGTCGGGACTCATCATTACTCCCCGTGAGGAAGACTTCCGTAAGTTGACCGAAGAGAGTGCTACTGCCATTCTGCAGGAATGTGGTGTCTCTACGGATAAGATGAACAGCATCGTTACCAAACTCAAGGCTTCAAAGGAAGCTGAACTGCAGGTCGGTACTTCTGCCTTATACAGTTATGACAAGGAACCTGAGGTGAAGGTGGGTATTGTGAGCGGACAGAAGATTCATTTCTCTCTCAATAAACCTTATCTGGCTAAGGGCGAGACAGTAATCGGCGAACAGGAGGTGGAATTCTCAGAAGGTGGTGTACTCTGGAACGGTAATCAGTATAGTTCCTTGACTTTCCATCCACAGAGTGCGGACGCTTCCTTCTCGCTGAGCGATGTTACGATTGGTGTCAACTTCCATTGGGAGCGCAAGGAAACCCAGACTTTCCTCGGAACATTGCGTTTCGTGGTCGAGTCGGATAAGATTTGTGCCATCAACGAACTGCCTGTAGAGAAGTATCTGGAGAGTGTAATCAGTAGTGAGATGAGTGCCACTTCCAGTCTCGAACTCTTGAAGGCACATGCCGTTATCTCCCGTTCCTGGCTTTTGGCGCAGATGAAGAAGCATAGGGATGTTGCAGAAAGTGGTAATAATTTCTTCTCTTTCACCAAGAAGGAAGATATGCTCATCCGCTGGTACGATCGCGAAGACCATACCATCTTTGATGTTTGTGCAGATGACCATTGCCAGCGTTACCAGGGAATCACGAAGGAAACTTCTCCACATGTTGCTGAGGCTATTCGTCAGACCAAGGGACAGGTGCTCCTGGATGGTGATGAGATATGCGATGCCCGATTCTCTAAATGTTGCGGTGGAGTCACAGAGGAGTTCCAGTACTGTTGGGAAGATACACCGAAGAATTATCTCACTGCGGTGAGGGATATTGCATTAGGAATAGAATCTACTTTGCCTAATCTGACAAATGAGGAAGAGGCTGAGAAGTGGATTCGCTTCAACCCTCCTGCTTTCTGCAACACGCAGGACAAGAGAATCCTCTCACAGGTGTTGAACGATTACGACCAGGAAACGGTAGACTTCTATCGCTGGAAGGTAACCCTTACTCAGGAGAAACTGCAGCAGCTCATTGCTGACAGACTGAAGATGGACTTGGGTTCTATCCTTGATATGAAATCCGTAGAACGGGGAACGAGTGGAAGAATCAGTAAGCTCCAGATTATCGGTACGGAGAAAACCTTCACCATCGGTAAGGAACTCGAAATCCGCCGCACGCTGAGTGACAGTCATCTCCTCAGTTCTGCCTTTATCGTGGATAAATATGATATAGATGAGCAGGGAGTTCCTCAGCGTTTCGAACTGGTCGGCGCTGGATGGGGACACGGAGTAGGTCTCTGTCAGATTGGTGCAGCCGTGATGGGCGAGGAAGGCTATCTGTATGATGCCATCCTTCTGCGCTACTATCAGGGAGCTGAAATCAAGAAACTCTATAAATAGTGATGTAAAATGGTAACAAAGAAAAATAGTCGGAATCCATGGGCTTGGATTCCGACCCTCTATTTTGCAGAAGGACTGCCTAATGTCATCGTGACAGCCCTCTCTGTCGTGATGTATATGCAGTTGGGCTTGACCGATGCCCAGGTGGGTCTCTATACCGGATGGCTGGCTTTGCCATGGGTTATCAAACCCTTGTGGAGTCCTTTCATCGACTTGCTGAAGACCAAGCGCTGGTGGGTATTGACCATGCAGGCACTCATCGGAGCCGCCCTTGCCGGCATTGCTTTCTCGCTGCCTACTGCCTTCTGGTTCCAGGCAACGATGTGTTTCTTCTTCCTCATCGCCTTCTGTAGTGCCACCCACGATATTTCGGCGGATGGTTTCTATATGATAGAGTTGGATGAGCATACGCAGACCAAGTTCGTGGGTTTGAGAAATACCTTTTATCGCCTTGCCATCATCTTTGTGAATGGATTCCTGGTGATGCTGGCTGGTGTTCTCCAGGTGATGTTCCGCAACCAGATTAGCTTCTCATGGGCGCTCATCTTCTACGGTCTGGCAGGTATCTTCATCGGATTATGGCTCTATCATAGCCGATTCATGCCACGTCCTAAGGAGGATGTGCAGACGGACAGAACGGTGGGTGAAGTGGCTCACGAACTGAAGAATATGTTCCGCACCTTCTTCGTGAAGTTCGGATTGGGAGAAACCATCTGTGTGATGCTCTTCCTCTTGCTCTACCGATTCCCAGAAGCGCTTCTGAACACCATGACCAAGACCTTCATCCTCCGTCCTAATTCGCAGGGCGGACTGGGACTGTCACCTCAGGAATATGGCTTTGCCAATGGTACTGTGGGATTGATAGGTTTGCTGCTGGGTGGAATTCTTGGTGGTATTCTGGTGAGCAGGGATGGAATGAAGAAATGGCTCTGGCCTCTGGTTTGCGCCATCACCTTGCCTGATGTGGTTTACATCTATCTGAGTTACTCGCTCAACAGCAACCTCATCGTGGTTTCCAGCTGTCTTTTCGTCGAGCAGTTGGGTTACGGTCTGGGCTTCACGGTTCTTACCCTTTACATGTTGTTCTATAGTCAGGGCAAGTTCAAGACATCCCATTATTCCATCTGTACAGGTATCTCTTATTTAGGTTTGATGTTGCCTGGTATGGTTTCGGGATATCTGAAAGATATGGTAGGCTACCGCATGTTCTTCATCATCGTGATGGCATGTTGCGCCATTACCTTCCTGGTTACTGCTTTCCTGAAGATTGATCCTAATTTCGGAAAGAAAGAGAAAGAGGAAATCGAGGAGGAAGAAATGGAAGTGATAGAATAGTAATCCTATATATAAATAGGTGAAAATACAGGAAAAGGTCGTTGGGATTCGTCTCAACGACCTTTTTACGTTAAACTAATTAAAATTTTGGGTTCCTTCTCTTGTGATATCATTTTAATATCGTATATTTGTGATATTAAAATGATATCAATATCAATAACGTAATAAATAAAGTAAAATTATGGAGAATAAGGAATTTACGTATCAGGGAAAGACCTTGAATGGCATCCTGATGTTAGTGTTAAACATCATCGGCTTTCTGGCTGGAGTTGGCTTGTTTATATTTGCCTGCGTTTCGCAAGAGGGCTGGCTGGCAAATGTCTGTGGTGTTTGTGGCGTACTGCTTCTCATCCTGAGCATCATCTGCGTCTGCGGTTTCATCCTGGTGGAGCCGGGTCAGGCTCGCGTATTGCTTTTCTTCGGTAAGTATCGTGGCACTTTTACAGAGCCTGGTTACTATTGGCTGAATCCGTTCATCAGTCAGAAAAAGCTTTCGCTTCGTGTGCGCAACCTCGATGCCGAACCTATCAAGGTGAATGACAAGACGGGTAATCCGATTATGATTGGTATGGTGCTGGTATGGAAACTGAAGGATACCTACAAGGCTATCTTCGAGATTGATACCCAGACGATGGCTGAGGGTTCTACGGGTCAGGCAGGCATCGGTGCTTCTGCTGCACAGATCATGAATATGCTGGGCCGCTTTGTTCAGATTCAGGCCGATGCCGCTCTCCGACAGGTAGCTGGACAGTATGCCTACGATGATGACGAGGGTGGAAAGTCGAATCAGATTACGCTTCGAGATGGAAGTGATGAAATCAATAAGGAGTTGGAGGCTCGCATCGATGAGCGATTGGCAATGGCAGGTATCGAGGTTGTAGAGGCTCGCATCAACTATCTGGCTTATGCACCGGAGATAGCAGCCGTGATGCTTCGTCGCCAGCAGGCTTCAGCCATCATCTCTGCCAGAGAGAAGATTGTAGAAGGAGCCGTGTCGATGGTGAAGATGGCATTGCAGAAGTTGAGCGATGAAGATGTGGTAGAGCTTGATGACGACAAGAAAGCAGCCATGGTCAGCAATCTGCTCGTAGTGCTCTGTGGTGATGATACTGCTCAGCCTGTAGTAAATACGGGAACATTGAATCATTAAAAAAGTATGGCTAAAAAGGAAACAAATATAAAAAGTTTTATATTGCGCATCGATTCGGAAACGATGAGTGCCATTGAGGCGTGGGCTGAGGATGAGTTCCGCTCAACCAACGGCCAGCTGCAATGGATCATCGCCGAAGCGCTGCGCAAGGCTGGCAGACTGCCTAAGAAAAAGAAGGCTGCATCAAAGAAAACGAAGGAAGAAGTCGATTTAAATCAAATAGGAGGGGAAAAGAAAGATGAAGAATAAATTATTTTGTTTTGTGCTTGATTTATTCAAAAATGGCGATAAGGAAGAGCAGGCTGGCATCTTTGCGCAAGTCAAGATCTATCGTTCTACAAGTGCTAGGGTCTTTGAATTTATTGTAGGAATCCTGGTTCTTGGCATATGGCTGCTCACCATCAGAAACATCATTCATGCCACATCTGATGATTGGTTTCTGTATATTGTCATAGCTGCGGTAGGTACACTTGTTTCAGTTCAAAACTTGCGTCATAGCTATCATCCCACAGCCATTGATTTGCCTTTCGTCAAGATAGTTAATGCCCGACAGGTATATTATCTTTCTCTCAGCAGTCGCTTTGCTTCTGTAGGATTATCTCTCTTCTTTCTATGGATTAGTTGTGTTGATTTGGTAGATAGCGACGATTTGTTTTTGGGAGGAATGATAGCTTGCTGTGTTCTTTTATGTCTGAACTGTGTATTCTTTATCTATAAGATATACCAGTTGAGAAACTTGGTAGAAGTAGAGAATCCTGAGCCAGCTATCAAAAACGAGAAACTCTTGACTATCGGTGTGTTGGTATTGACGGTGGTTTTAGGTTTTGCGATGCATTGCCTGCCTATTTGGGATGGTATGCCAAGTATATTAAGTAGTTTTTTAAGAGGAATCCTCGTCATAGCAATTGTTGTCGGCATCGTCTGGGTATGCAATAGATACTTCGGCCTTTTCCGTGAAATAGATAAAGACGCCTCCGATTCATCCAGGAAATAGAGGCGACTTCGATTTATTGCAACGATTCTTTATTCCCCGATAATCGTTGCGATGAGGTGTCGGCTTCCGCCTCCTTCTCTGAATTCACAGAGGTAAATTCCCTGCCAGGTACCAAGGTTCAGTCTTCCGTTGGTAATAGGAATGGTGAGCGATACCCCCACCATGCTCGATTTGGCATGAGCCGACATATCCGTAGGCCCTTCATCCTGGTGCAGATATCTTGGGTCACCATCCGGAACCAGTCTTTCGAAGATACCCTTTAAATCATGTCTCACATCAGGGTCGAAGTTCTCGTTCAGCGACAATCCGCAACTGGTATGTCTTACGAAGAGATTCAGTATCCCTGTCTTAGGCAGTGCCGGCATGTTCCTCATCACCTCGTTGGTTACGAGGTGAAAGCCGCGAGGAAGCGGGCGCAAAGAAAATTCAACTTGCTGTATCATATCATTCTTTGTTTTTATATTTCTACTGTTTGTATCTTTCTGATTGTCAATTTACAAAGGTAATTATAATTTTATTATTATAATACTATTATAATGCAAATATAGGAAAGTTTAACCATTTAAGGGAATCTCCTTCAATCAAGTCGAGTATATCTCTTTTAATCAATTCGGGTATTTCTCTTGCTATCTGCTACCCCGAAAAAACTTCTTCTTTAGAAGAAGGAAAAAAACAGGAAAAAATAATCCCGAAAAAATTTGGTGGTTTCAGAATAATGATGTACTTTTGCACCCGAAATCAAGCATTAAGAGTTGCCCAGTTGCGGCACACCAACCGAGTTTCGCATAGAGATAACCACGGTGGTAAAAGAATGTGTAAGTGTTTAACAACTTAAAATAATTATCTTTATGAATCCAAATTCAGATTTAAAGAACAATGAGAGTGTAATGGCAGCGAATGCCGAGTCATCAACAATTAAGGCAGCTAATGCTGAGTCATCAACTGTTGGTGCAGACTATGCCGAGTCAAGAATTTCAGAGTATGCAGCCCGCTTTGCTGCATACAGCGATGAGCGTTTGAAGCAGACCATAGATCATGAGCGCAAGGTTCGTGGTTGGGGCAGCGAACGCAGCTACTTCCTCGCCGCCCTGCGAGGAGAGTGTGAGAAACGAGGCATTGATTACTGCTAATCAAGCCCCATCTGTGGAAATCTGTGAATTGAAAATCGGTGGCCGAAGGGAAAGCCAAATCTGTGGGAGTTTATGACTTGAATTCCTCGATGAAGGGTTGCAGGTTTCCACCTCTTGGCGAGTTATGGTCTTCAAGGATGGCGAAGGCGATGAGCTTGTACTTGTCCATGAACTCCTTCTCGTCGATGACTTCGTGAAACAGTCTTGCGATATGTTTCGGAGGATTGTGGAAGGCACCGCAACCGAATGCACCGAGCACGATGCTGTCGTGTCCGTTCAGCAGACCGATACGCAGCATCGTCCTCATTTTGTTCTTTGTCAATGCGGCATCTTCTTCACAGATGTTCCCATCTCTATCTAAATCAGGATGATTGATGGCGGCTACTGCCACGAACGACATATAGTAAGGAGTATCGAGCAAGGCAAAGTTATCCTTGGCTCCAGCCCTGAATACGGTAGCGTCTGGCACATAGATACCTCCGAATCTCACAGGCATCGGATATTGGAACTTGCTTTTCTCCAGACCGTAATCCTCGGCATATTCCGCATAGCGATACATAGAGAGAAAGAGGTTGGTGCTGCGGAAGAGGCTTTCCTCCTGTGCCCGGCTTCCGTTCTTCACGCCACCACCCGGGTTGCGCCGGCTTGCCAGGTTGAGAACCACGGGATTGTATCCTTCCTGTTGCAACTGATGACCGCAATGGATGCTGTCGTCATTCTTCACTATAATCTTGGTGGAACCTTCTGCAAGACTAGGTATATTAGAAGCATCCAGTGGTTTGGTATAGAATCTGCTTCCCCTCAGCATCTTCGTGTTGTCGGGCAGTTTCACTTCCTCCCCATTCTCAGATGTGTAATGTCCCTTCAGTACAATATCTATAGTTTGCTGATACACGTCAGCCAGTTGTCTTCTGTCGTTTATCATGATTTCTTCTGTTTATTTTGTTTGTGTCACTAAAAATCCGTTCTTTTTGGCAAAATTATAAGTTTTCTTTGTATTCTCCAAACTTTTATATATAAAATATGTGGTATTCTCGATATTTCTTTGTAAATTTGCCCACAAAAGAAAAATATATAATTATGGAAGGACAAACAAAACTTTCTGCCGGACAGATAGGCATATTGATTAATGCCCGTATCAAAGATATGGCAATGTGGCTGATGGAAGACTTCAAGTATTCTCTTGAAGAAGCTTTAGATTGTGTTTATAATTCAGAGTTATTCGAGAAACTTCAGGATTTAGAGACAGGGCTATATTATCAGAGTTCTGGCTACAACTATGAGTTGCTGAAGGAGGAAATTAAATATGGAAAGGTAGGTTGAGAATTATGGAATTAGAAAGTAAGACTTATTACATTATATATTGTGTGAGCCAATTTGCACAGCGGTTTGGCATATCTTTGAAGCAATCCTATGCTTATCTGAAAAGGCATAAGGGATTGGATTTTTTGTATGAATGTTATGGAGCGGAGCATCTTCTTTCTTTAGATGATGCAGTGGATGATTTGGCTGTTATTTGTCATAGGCATGGAGGGGCTTTGGTATGATAGAGTTGTATCATGGATCCAATCTGTTTATAGACAAGATTGATTTTACTAAGTGTAAGCCTTATAAGGATTTTGGGCAAGGTTTTTATCTGACGGATATTTTTCCGCAGGCAATGGAGATGGCAATCAAGCGAACTCGTATTGTTGGCTCAGGTTCTCCTGTCGTAACAAAATTCTTGTTTGACGAGAAACTGTTGATTGATGGAAGTCTGAAAGTGTTGACTTTTGATAGTCCATCAATAGAATGGGCAAAATTTATCTTAGCTAACCGTAAAAGAAGTAAGGATAAATTTATTCATGACTATGATGTTGTGGTCGGTCCCGTTGCTGATGATGGTGTCGCTTTTCAATTGGAAAGATATTTGTATGGAGGACTGACTTTAGAGCAACTTGCAAAAGAGTTGACCTACAGAAAGCTGAATCGCCAGTATTTTTTCGGTACAGAGAAGGCTATAAGTTATCTTCAGCAGATTTGATATGTGTCGTATAGATTCATTAAGAGTCTGAGTAAGAAGCAGAGAGAGGATTATATGATTATGGACGACCAGTATTTCTCTTTTGATGCTTCAAGTAAAATTTACTCTATAAAAGATATTTTGAGGTATTAAGTTGCATATTTCATTTATTTTTTGTAACTTTGCCCTCGAAAGGGGGAGAGGTTGCCCTAGGGGGCTGCTCCCTTGTAACATAAGTTGAACAAATAAAATAGAAAAATAAGAAACAGAAAGAATAAAACTTTAGACATATAATATAATAATATACAAGCGTTTACGATTATTTGGAGTCTCTTGAAATTTGGCGATTGATAATTGAGTCCACGTAATAGATAAAAGTGAATGCTCACGCTCATAAGGCGTGAGCTAAACTTATCTATGTGGACAGGTCACGCCAAATACCTTAGAGACTGATAAGTGAGGCTTACGCCTTTCTTATATAGTTTCGCCAACAAGGTATTTGTCTCTTCTGCATTGTTTTAGTAAGCCTGGAAGTTTGCCCAAGCATAGCAAAAATGTGACCTGCTAATTCCGATAAAGTTTACGTTCATAATCCCTTATAAGCGACGATGAAACAGGAAATCCCTTATTCATCTGCGCAGCTCTTGTATTATGCCTGGCAGTTGTCACGCAATAGGGGCGGTGCAGATGATGATAAGTTGACGGGTGTCTTGTCGGAGGCACGTGTCGATCTGAACCCCCATCAGGTGATGGCGGCTCTTTTTGCATTCCAGTCTCCTTTCTCCAAAGGTGTTATCCTTGCCGATGAGGTGGGATTGGGAAAAACGATAGAGGCTGGTATTGTTATCAGCCAGTTTTGGGCTGAACGTAAGCGTCGTATCCTCATCGTTGCTCCAGCTACCCTTCGCCGACAGTGGAGCATGGAGCTGGAGGAAAAGTTCTTTCTGGATTCTTTTATTCTCGAAAAGAAAAAGGGGATTTCTTTAGACCATCTTTCCGATGGCAAGCAAATCTATATCTGCTCTTATCAGTTTGCTTCCAGACAAGCCGAAATCTTGTCGCGCACTCATTGGGACCTGGTGGTTTATGATGAGGCTCATAAACTGCGCAATGTTTATAAGTCAACCCCTTCGATGGCTTCCCGTCTGAAATCCGCTTTTTCTGATAGTCATAAACTCCTCCTTACCGCCACTCCGCTTCAGAATAACATTGAGGAATTATATGGTCTGGTAAGTATCATCGATGACCATTACTTTGGTGACTTGAAGAGTTTCAAGGCTCAGTATTGCTATAGTAAGAAAAACGATGATATTGCTTTTGGTGATCTTCGCAGGCGTCTTCGCCCCATCGTGCATCGCACGCTTCGCAAACAGGTTACGGAGTATGTAAAATATACTTCCCGTATCCCGATGGCGCAGGAATATTATCCTGCCGTTGAAGAGCAGAAACTCTATAATCAAATCAGCGAATATCTTCGCCGGGATGATACTTACGGATTACCAACCAGTCAACGTCAGTTGATTACGCTGATATTCCGCAAACTCATGTCTTCATCTACCTTTGCCATCGGCTATACGCTCAAAACGCTTATCGACCGTTTGCAGACCAAGATTGCTCCATATTCTGCCGATAAACCGCAAGGCTTGTATGGGGAAGATGGAAAAATAGCTATGGTTGCCGAAGATATGTTGGGTGATGATTGGGATGAATGGAATGAGCAGGATGAGAACGAACAGGAAGGAGAAATCCTTACTTCCGATGAGATAGAAGGTATCAAGGATGAAATCAAGGAACTCCAACGTCTATATGATCTAGCCAATAGTATCAGTAGCAATAAGAAAGGTGATTGCCTCTTGTCGGCACTCCATACCGGCTTTCAGAAGATGGAAGAGTTGGGAGCCAACCGCAAAGCATTGATATTCACGGAAAGTACCCGTACCCAGCTCTATCTGAAACAGCTTTTAGAGGAGAATGGTTATATGGGCAAGATAGTCCTCTTCAATGGTTCCAACAATGATGAAACTTCCCGGAAGATATATAAGGCTTGGAAAGAGCGGAATATAGGCACATCAGCCTTTACCCCTTCTTTGTCGGCAAACAAGCGCCAGGCTATTGTAGATTATTTCAGAGACGAAGCCGAAATCATGATTGCTACCGAGGCGGCATCCGAAGGTATCAACCTTCAGTTTTGTTCGCTTATCGTGAATTACGATTTGCCGTGGAATCCTCAGAGGGTGGAACAGCGCATAGGTAGATGCCATCGTTATGGACAGAAGAATGATGTGGTGGTTTTCAACTTCATTAACAAGGCAAATGCAGCTGATGTGCGTGTGTTCCAACTGCTTTCTGAGAAATTCCATCTCTTTGATGGTGTCTTCGGTTCGAGTGATGAGGTGTTGGGTAGCATCGAGTCGGGGGTTGACTTCGAGAAGCGGATGCTCAACATCTATCAGCAGTGCCGTACTCCTGAAGAAATCAATGCAGCCTTCGACCAGATTCAGCAAGAGATGGATGCAAGTATCAAGGCAACGATGCAAGATACGCGCAAGCAACTGCTTGAAAACTTTGATGAGGATGTGGTGGGACTGCTGAAGATTCGCCAAGGCAAGGATATGGGAAATCTGAATAAGTTCCATCGCTGGCTTTGGACGATAACCATTGCTACGCTTGGTAAGGAGAATGTAGAAGTAGTAGATGAAACTAATCTCGTCTTTCGCTTGAAGCACAATCCTTGTCCTGATGTGGCAGCAGAATGTGGCATGTATCAGATAACGACGCTCCAATCGCAATACATCAATTATCGTTTGTCGCATCCTTTGGCTCAAAAGGTCATTGCCTTGTGTAAGCAGAATGAGCAAAGCCAGCAGAATCTCCTCTTCGATTATAGCCGATATCGTTATAAGGTGGCAGATATAGAACAATGTGCTTATGAAAGTGGATGGCTTCAGGCTCATCTTGTTTCTTTTATATCCGAAGGACAACAGGAACAGCACATTGTGCTGACGGCACTTGCGGAAGATGGAACGGCTTTGGGTCAGGAGTTTGCTGAAAAACTATTGAATGTTCCAACGATAAGTACCGGAAATGTTCTTGTGCAGGAGGAAGCAAGCCAGAAGTTGGCTTCCCTGTATGATAACCGGCGAGCAGCCTTGACCGTTCAGATAGAAGAACGAAACAAGGCTTTGCTTGATGCTGAAATTCAGCATATCGAGAAATGGGCAGAAGACCAGCAGCTCACTTTGGAGAATGAACTGAAAGACATCAAGGCTAAAATCAAGGAGAAGAAAAGATTGTTGAGTCGTTCGGAGAATGCACAGCAAACATTGACCCTGGAAAAGGATTTGAATACCCTTACTCGTCAGCAGAAGCGTAAGCGAGCCGAAATCTTTGAACTTGAAGATGAGATAGAGGAGAAGCGAGACGGAATGATAGACAAAGTGAAGGCTTTTATCCAGCAGCATATTACGGAAGAAGAACTCTTCTGCGTGCATTGGATTTTAAAGAAATGAAACGGAATCAAAGCAAAAATAATATAACTAAGAAATAAACAATGACACAATACGAACAGAAATTTAGAGATATACTTGCAGAAATACTGCAACTCGACCAAGCCGAACTCGACTTTGGTATATATCGCATTATGAATCAGAAGCGTAAGGATATCGAGGCGTTCTTGAACAATCGCCTTGTTCCTGAAGTTACAAAGATATTGAAGGCTCAAACTGCTGCAGGAACTGATATTTCTGCCATGGAGAATGAGGTGTTTTCTCATTTGGCTAAATTCTTTAGCCGTTATTATGAGGGTGGCGATTTTATCTCTAAACGTCGCTATAAGGACGATGCCTATGCCATTCCTTATAGCGGTGAGGAAGTGAAATTGTATTGGGCAAATGCCGACCAGTATTACATCAAGACTTCTGAGTATTTCAAGAATTACTCGTTCGTGTTGCCGACCAGCCGTCGTAAGGTACACTTTGTTCTTCGTGATGCGGATACAGAGCAGAACAACAACAAGGCAGCCAACAATATGGAGCGCCGTTTCCAACTTTGTGAAGAGGACTGTATCGCAGAGGAAGATGGTGAGCTAAACATCTTCTTTACTTATGAGCTGATGCCGAAGACTACCAAGCAGGATGCACTTATCAAGGATGCTGAGGCTAAGATTATTTCTTCGTTTGCAGAAGAAAAATATGCCGACTTTGCAGGGTTGGTCAATGAAAAGGTGCCAACAGAAAAGAATAAGGAACGCACTTTGCTGATGAAGCATCTGCAAGACTATACGGCAAAGAACAACTTTGATTATTTCATCCACAAAGACTTGGGCGGTTTCCTTCGTAGAGAACTTGATTTCTATATCAAAAACGAGGTGATGTTCTTGGATGATTTGGATGCCACTCATATCATGGAGCATTTGGCACAAGTGAAAGCCATCAAGCAGGTAGGAGAGAAGATTATCACCTTCCTTGCCCAGCTCGAAGATTTCCAAAAGAAGTTGTGGCTCAAGAAAAAGTTTGTAGTCGGTTGTGATTATTGTATCACACTCGACCGAATTCCTCGTACCCTTTACCCAGAGATTATTGCTAATGATGAGCAGCGTAAAGAATGGGTTCGCCTCTTTGCCATCGATGAAATCAAAGGGGATATGATGACCGAGGGCTATAGTGAGCCATTAATAGAAAAGTTCCTGGACGACAATCCGTTCCTTGTGCTTGACACTAAGTTCTTTAGTAGCGAGTTCAAGCATAAACTTGTGGGAAGTATGGAGAAAGTAGATGAGGAGTGTAATGGATTGCTGATTAATAGTGAGAACTTCCAGGCTTTGGAATTGTTGCAGGAGAAGTATAGAGGAAAAATAGGTGCAGTTATTACCGATCCTCCATACAATACAGGTGGTGACGATTTCTTGTATAAAGACAATTACGCCGATTCCTCTTGGTTGTCTTTAATGTCAGAAAGATTAAAACTTTCATACTCTTTGATGCGAGATAACGCATGGATTTCTCTTAACATAAATGATATTGAATTATATAATTTAGTGAATATGATGTCAATGCAAGATTGGAGCAATATTAACCAAATTTGCGTAAAGATGTCGCATCTTAGTGGAATGAAGATGTCACATATTGACAAAAAAATACCAAAGATAAAAGAACAAATAGTTACTGCAACAAAAGGGAGTGAATCTACATTGAATCCTATATATGAACCTTGTAGTTGGGATGATGTTTTTAGTCGTTATGTATCTTGGATGGAATTTAATAATTCTGATAATCCTAAAGATTGGACAAAAACTACAGTCCGTGCAAAAGCTAAAGAGTTTGGAGTGGACTGTAATGATAAAGCTAGTTTTGACAAATTTAGAATAGATAATGCTTCTTGTATCTTTAGAACCGCTGTAGATGATGCTGTTGCAAATACCCCCAAAGATGGTTTAGTTAGAAGAATTACAACAGCGCAAGGACTGCAAAAATATATTCTAAATGGTGAAGATGTGTTGTTTGCCTCATCTTATATGAAACCTTTTGAAGAGCATCTTATGCCAGTCCAACCTAAAGGAGATATTTGGACCGACATAGGTATTAACAATGTGCATAATGAGGGTGGAGTTCAACTTCCTAATGGAAAAAAGCCAGTTAAGTTATTTGAAAGATTAATTAAAATGCTTTCTAATGATGGCGATTATATTCTTGATATTTTTGCGGGATCTGCTACTATTGTTCATGCTTGTTTAAATTCAAAGTCTAGCCATAAGTATATAGCTATTCAAAGTGACTATTCATATTTTAATGAGAAGACGTTACGACGAGCAGAAAATGTTATCTATTCTTCTGAATGGAAATTAGACAAGCCTGTTTCCCGTAAAGGCATTTCTCAATGCTTCAAGTACATCCGCCTGGAGCAATACGAGGATACCCTAAATAACTTGCAGCCGAAGAACCAGCGAATCGATTTCGATAACGAGAATGGCAAGGGAGATTTCGAGGAAACCTATTTCCTCCGTTATATGCTCGATACAGAAACCAAGGGAGATCTCTTCAACCTGGAATGGTTTAAGAATCCGTTTGCCATGTCTATCAAGACAACCAAGGATAATGAGTTGGTAGATACCCATGTTGATATGGTGGAAACCTTCAACTACCTTATCGGTCTGAATGTAGAGACGCTCCGTTATCCTAAGGATGGCTACTGTGTGGTGGAAGGAACTACTCATATCGGCAATGAGCGAACTCTCGTGATTTGGAGAAACTGCAACAAGGTGAGCAACGAAGACTTGAATGAATTCTTCCGTAAGCAAGCCTACTGCACCACAGACTCAGAGTTCGATAAGATTTATGTAAATGGTGATAATACATTACCGAATATCAAGACGGATGAGGAGCATTGGAAAGTAGTACTCATTGAGGAAGAATTTAAGAAAAGAATGTTTGAATAGGTCTTATTATGGCTAAGAAAATACAGAAGAAAGGAAAACTGCAGCAGGCACTGGTCCTGTTTCATTATATCTTGCAGCTGTTTGGCTGTAAGGACTTGGAGGCTTTGTCTCGTGACCTCAAGGATCCTGCATACGAAGGATTGAATGATGACCACGAGTCAAAACTCTATCATGAGCTTTGTCATAAGCTCTATGCAACAGGTCCTTTGTCCATAGAACAGTTGTACTTTTACGACCAGCATATCGTGAAGTTTACTGATGAGATTAACGAGAAGCGAAGTGGACCTATCAAGTGGAAGTACTTCCAGTATCTATCCCTCTTGTTCACGGAAATCTATCTCGACCAGTATTTCAGTAATTCGCAGGCACTTTGCGACAACCTGAATCGTTTTCTGCATGATGACTTCAATCATCGTGCAGAGACTTGGCATGAGTTGCCCGACTTTACGGTTGATGACTTGAATAAGTTGGCTTATTGGAATGCAACAGGTTCGGGCAAGACTCTGCTGATGCATGTCAACATCAAGCAATATCAGGAGTATGCCAGGATTCATCATGCCAAAAAACTCAACCGCATCATCGTATTGACTCCGAATGAAGGATTGAGCCGTCAGCATTATGAAGAGTTGAAGGCTTCTAATATGGATGTTGCTATGTTCAGTAAGCAGGGTGTTGGTGGTTTGTTTCAAGGCAAGGCTGTAGAAATCATCGACATCAATAAATTGGCAGATAAGGATGGAGATAAAACGGTAGCAGTTGAGGCTTTCGAGGGCAACAACCTGGTATTGGTTGATGAAGGTCACAAAGGTTCCAGTGGCGATGTCTGGATGGGGTATCGCCAGAAGTTGACCGAGGAAGGCTTCTCCTTTGAGTATTCCGCTACCTTTGGTCAAGCCATTTCTGCAAAAAGTAATGCCAAAGACCGGAAGGCGATGTTCGACCAATATGGTAAGGCAACACTTTTTGATTATTCCTATCGTTATTTCTATGCCGATGGATATGGCAAGGATTACCGTATCATGAATATGAACGACTGGAATGATGATGATCTGCTCAATATGTATCTTACGGCATATTTGCTATGTCTTTATGAACAGACTAAAATCTATCAGAGTGATGTGCGGATTCATAACAGGTTTCTGGTGGAGAAGCCTTTGGGAATATTTGTGGGAAGTAGCGTAAAGGCTGTGAGCAAGGAAAATAAAAATCAGGTATCGGATGTAACTCAGATTCTCTTGTTCTTGCAGGATTTTATCCGGAATCGTACAGAGTTTTCAGGTTATATCCGTCGCTTGCTCAGTTCGGAAGATGGATTGAAAACAAAGAATGGTTATTCTGTATTTGGCAACTCTTTCCTGGCGCTTAAAGGTGGTTATCTCGTAGAAGATGACAAACAGAAGTTTGCCGAGAACATATACGATGCTATCCTGCGGAATCTTTTCCACTCCAATATCCATGGTGCCCAACTTCATATCGACCTTCAAAAAGGAGGTTTTGAGGAGATTGGTTTGAGAGTAGGAAGTGCTAAGGATTATTTCGGCGTCATCAATGTGGGTGATGGTAAGGAATTGCTGAAACTCTTGCAGGATAAAGGATTCCTTTGCGAAACGAAAGCATTCGGAACTTCCAGCCTCTTCAATAATATCAATTCTCAAGATTCAACCGTTAACATCCTGATTGGATCCAAGAAGTTTACTGAGGGATGGAGCAGTTGGCGAGTTTCCGTGATGGGTCTGATGAATGTGGGACGCAGCGAAGGTTCTGAGATTATTCAGCTTTTTGGTCGTGGCGTTCGTCTGAAGGGATACAGATATTCCCTGAAGCGAAGCAAGATGCTGGATGCCTGCTATCAGGACGAGATGATTCCAAAGAATTTGTCAACCATAGAGACTCTGAATATCTTTGGCGTGCGGGCTGATTATATGGAAGCCTTCAAGGCATATTTGGAGGATGAAGGTTTGCCAACCAATGAGATAGACTATGAGAAGATTGTTATCAAAACCATTAAGTCAGTAGATTTAGACGCTCTTCATCTTTCATTGCCGAAAGTCGTGGATGGCTATAACTTCAAGAAGTCTGCCGTGGTGGAACCGGCCGATGAAAGCCTGATGAAAAAGGTGAATGTAAAACTGGACAAATATCCAAAGGTGGATTTGCTGAGAAGCAAGAATGTTCAAACTGCTAATGCTGCAAGTCGCTATATAGGTGTTTTGGGACAGGAGCATCTGAATTGGATAGACTGGACGGAAGTGTTTTTTGCCTTGCAGGGTATGAAGGCAGAGCGAGGATGGTATAATCTGGAATTGCGATTGGAAGACTTGAAGTATCTGATGGCAAATCCTTCCTGGTACGAATTGTCAATTCCTGAAGACCGTTTGAACTTTCATGATTTCGGAAAGAATGTGGAGTTGTGGCAGGATGTTACAATCAGTCTGCTCCGTGGCTATATGGATATGGCTTACAAGAAGGCTAAGTCGAAGGAAGAGCAAAAGCATCTGAAGGAGACGCGCGTTACCTATTATAATATAGGTATGCCTGATGAATATGAAATAGAGGTTCGTAACGACCTGCTTAATGTGGTGGATCATTTGAAAACATTGCAGGAGCAGGTGGAGGCCAATGAATTTGGTAAAGACTTAGTTCTTGATCCTCCTTATTTCAAGGCTTTGAATGTGGAGGAACATCTGTATAAGCCTTTGGTTTTCCTTGCAGAGAAAGATGTCAATGGTAATCGTCCTTATGTAGATGTTGTAACTGGTGAGCCAAAGTTGAAGGTGTCTCCTGTGGCATTAAACTTGGGAGAACAGAACTTTGTTACTTCTTTCCATGAATATTGTAAGGCTCATCAAGACGATGTGCTGGCTGGTAAGCAGGTTTATCTGCTTCGCAATGAGAGTAAGAGGGGGTTGGGTTTCTTTGAAGCAAACAACTTCTATCCTGATTTTATCTTATGGATATTGGATGGAGAGAAGCAATATATCACCTTCATCGACCCGAAAGGTATTCGCAATCTTAAAGGATTGGAGGATGATAAGATTCAACTCTTCAAGTATTTACAGACAGAAGTGGCTTCTCAGTTGGGCAACGTTCATCTGATGTTGAACAGTTTCATTATCAGCAATACGCCAATGGAGCAGGTTGAGTTTTGGTTGATGAATCCATTTGAAAAAGGTGAATTCCAAAAGAATCATGTGCTGTTTAAGGATGATAAAGGCTATCTGGAAACGATGGTTGATATGATTTTGCAGTATATGTAGGAAAAAGTTTTTCTATTTTATTGTCACCTATTGCCACGCCTAGCTTGGGTTTATAACCACCATACAGCCATGTCATCCACCGAACGGGTATCAAGACATGGTCAAGGGGCTATACGCCACCTGTTTATCGTGGCATATAGACCCTTGTCACAGATTTACACAGATATTTACCTTATAACATAAAATATGTGGGTTCCTAACTTTTTCCGTAACTTTTCCCAGAAATCCCTTGCAGATATGAAAATAAAGTCGTAACTTTGCGGCATGGATATTTAAAACAGATGATTATGAAGCAGGTAGAAGAAAGATATATCAGTTTGCTGACCGACTTCGGTTTCAAGCGAATTTTCGGAACAGCAATGAACAAGGATTTGCTAATTTGCTTCCTCAACAGCTTGTTTAATGGCAGACAGGTTGTGAAGGACGTATCGTATCTGAATCCAGAGCACGTAGGAGATGTCTATACCGACCGCAGAGCCATCTTTGATGTATATTGCGAGGGCGAAAACGGCGAGAAGTTCATCGTAGAAATGCAGAATGCCTACCAGGCGCATTTCAAGGACCGTTCCCTCTTCTACTCAACCTTCCCTATCCGTGAACAGGCACCAAAGGGGAATGACTGGGATTTCAAGCTCAATCATGTCTATACTGTTGCACTGCTTAACTTCAGCATGAACGAGGATGCATTCGACAAGGAGAAAATCCGCCATCATGTGCAGTTGTGCGATACTGCTACCCATAAGATTTTCTACGATAAGCTGGAGTTTATCTATGTAGAGATAGCCAAGTTCAACAAAACGCTGGAACAACTGGATACGCTCTACGAGAAGTGGCTTTATGCACTGAAGAACCTCTACAAGCTTACCCAGCGCCCTAAAGAACTGTGCGATAAAGTCTTCGACCGCCTCTTCGAGGAAGCCGAGATAGCCAAGTTTACTCCTCAGGAAATGAGGGAGTATGAAGCTAGTAAGAAGGCATATCGGGATATCAAGAATTCTATTGATACGGCAAAACAAGAAGGGCTAACGGAGGGTATAGAAATAGGTATGGCGAAAGGTATGGAAAAAGGTAGAGCAGAAGGCAAACATGAGGCAAACACAGAAACAGCACAACGGTTGCTGGCAATGGGACTTTCTGCCGAACAGGTTGCCAAAGCTACCCAGCTGTCTTTGGAAATCATTAAGAATCTGAGCAATTCATAAAAAAACAGAAAGCGGAGATGTAGATTACGAATGTCACCATATAATCAAGGGTCTATACGCCACCTTTTCATCGTGGCATATAGACCCTTGTCGTTTCCCGTGAAGTGCGGGTGAATATACTTCTTTTACTTCTGCTTTCGCAAAAGAAAAAGGAAGAATAAATGCAAGTATTGCTACCAGCAACCGATTTTTTGTTGTCAAATAATTTACCATATCATTCATTTGTTTTTTATCGTAAAGGTAAGAATCTGTCTCCAATTACAAGACAGGTATCCACCATAAAGCTAATTCATCCATTCTAACCGAAACTCACTCCAGGAAATACAAGAGGTTTGTCAGGAAGATAAATATGGATGCCAACAGCAAAAAGAAATAAAAGCGTTCTCTCTTGATGAAGTCACGAAAGCTATAGCGAGCCTTCCAATGATTCTCAAGATACATCCTGTACTCATGTATCATGGCATATCCGAAGATAATACATAATATGATTACAAACACCCCGATAATGATCAGGGCTAATTCTATCCTTGGTATAGTTTCTATTATTTCTTTCATGGCACAAAGATAGTGTTTTTCATCAAAAAAAGGTGGCGCATTCCCCTGTCAAAGTGTCTACTTCCTATGTTTTAGGTGTCTACTTCGTAGGAAGTAGACACCCATTTTAACGATTTATTCCCTTTTATTATGCGTTTTTCTGATATTTATTGAAAATGGTTATTTTGGAGATTTTCGAGTTACTACTAACACAGAGATGACATAAATATCATTTCATTGACCTGCACAATCAAAAGACAAAATCGGAAAATTATCGTTGTTTTCAGTGTTATTAATGGCTATGTTTCATCGTATATATAGGAAAAAGTTTTCCTAAAATAATGCCACTTCTGCCACACTTTGATATAAGTGGTTGATATATAGAAAGAAAGGCGTGGCAATAAGGCATATTTTTATTGCCACCTATTGCCACCTATTGCCACGTCTTATTTATATCACTTATTGCCACTCAGAAGCGTTTGATTCTGAGTGTCTACTATTTCAGTTTTATAAAATTGAGAGTGTCTACCTTTCTTGTTTATAAAGTAAAAAAGTGTCTACTGAAATCAGGAAAAGTCATTCAGAAGCGTTCTTGATTCTGTCCCCAAAGCTAGAGGAATGTGCCCCGAAGTATTGCCCAATTGTGCCCGAGACGTTGGGTACTTTTGCCCGAAGGCTTCGGTTATATTTCCTCATAGTTACGGGCAAATTTCCTCGTAGTTACGGTTATATTTCCTCGTAGTTACGGTTATATTTCCTCGTAGTTACGGGGACATTTCCTCGTAGTTTGGGGCATATTTACCCGTAGAGTCGGGCAAGTACTTGTGATGCTTCCCGCAATTATTTACGATATATTTAGAAATCGCAAGGCAATGCAGAGAGCTGCTGCATGATGGTCTTCGCCATGCGGGAGTGGCCGGCATCATTAGGATGAAGACGGTCGGTATCTGGCTTGTTGAACATCTGGGCACCAGCATCATAGATTGGGAAGAGACCGGAAAGGGAGTTGAGGTCGATGACAGGCACTGCCCAGACATTGCCCACTTCCTTAATTGCCTTCACATATTCGTCGAAGAAGATGCCACGTACGTTCTCGTACATCTCATCGGGCTGGATGTTCTTGTCGCTGCTTCCAAAGTAAGCACGATGGATAGGAGTCATCACCACAATTTGCTTGGTAGGATACATCTGCTTCAACTTCGACATGGCAATGTTGATGCGACCTTTCAGGGTATTCTTGTCCATACAGAAGTGGCGGTGGCGGCGCTGAACCATTTCGCTTGGCTTGTGAAGGGCTACTCTTACGCTGTCGAAAGTCTCCGTGTACCATTCACCGATAGGCACACCGTTGTTGTAATCGTTGGTTCCCATAAAGATGAGAATGGCATCAAAATCATCGCCATGCTCTTTCTGGAGTAGATCAGCCTGTCGGGGAATGTCGTTCCACTGTCTGCCGCTCACGCCATAAACGTAGGGGGTAATGCCGAGCCAATCCTGCAGGAATCCCCAGTATTTCACCTTCGATGCCTTGATTCTTGGATCGGTGATGGAATCACCGAAATAAGCCACCTTCTTTCCCTTCCAAGGATGCTGAAGGTTTTTGAAAGCCTTTTCTTTTTCTGCGATTTCTTTCTTGCTCATAGCCTTCTGGGCGAAGGCGGGCATGGCTGGCATCGCCAAAGTCAAGGCGAGTGCCAGGGTAATCATTGTCTGTTTCTTCATTGCTAGTTTGTTTTTAATTCTTTTTCTGAGTGCAAAGGTACGTCAAAAATCTCATACCGAGCTATGTTTTTTGTTCAAATATCGCTTTTTTTCTGCTTTTTTTTGTAATTTTGCAGCCGCAAATAAAATAGGTATATATAAATAAAGGTATTAATAGGGATGACTGTAAGTTTGAATCACTTGGGAGATTTGGTCCGTAAGCGAGTGGCTGTTGCGGCTTATTATTTTGTGCCGGGAGTGGTGTTTGCCAGTTGGGCAAGCCGTATTCCTGATGTAAAACAGATGTTGCACTTGAGCAACGGACAGCTGGGAACGGTGCTTTTCGCCATTCCCATCGGTCAGCTTCTGATGATGGCTTTTTCGGGCGTTTTGGTGAGCAAGTTTGGCAGCAGGAAGATGATTCTGCTTGCTGAGGTGCTCTATGCTTTCGTGTTGTTCTGTATGGGAAGCAGTAGTACGGTATTCCAGCTGATTCTTTCTCTGGTGGCTTTCGGAATGATGGCAAATCTGATGAACATCGCTACCAATACGCAGGCTTGTCTGGTGGAGAAGATGTATGGGCGCAACATCATGTCTTCTTTTCATGGTCTGTGGAGTTTGGGTGGATTTTCGGGTGGTATCATCGGAGCCGTCTTTGCCAACACTCTGCTTCCGATAGAGGCTCACTTTGGAGCAGTCTTGGTGATGAGTCTTCTCATTATCGCTATCGGATTCAGATATCTGGTAGATGATGCTACGGCAAAGGCTGAAGAGGAGGATGTTCCTAAGTTCTCGTTCAAGACCATTGACCCGATTCTGTTTCTCCTGGGATTGATGGGATTTGCCGGCATGTTCTGTGAAGGAACTGTTTACGATTGGAGTGGTGTATATTTTTCATCAGTAGTAAAACCCGATGAGGCTTTTATCCGTGCGGGCTATGTGGCTGGTATGGGTGCGATGACGTTGGGTAGATTCATGGCTGATGGGTTTGTTACGAAATACGGCCCAGCCAGAGTATTGAAGGTTTGTGGTGGTCTGATATTGGGCGGTTTGTGGCTGGCTGCTGCCTTGCCTTATCTCATTCCTGCCACCTTGGGTTTCCTGCTGGTAGGTTTCGGCATCTCTTCGTCGGTTCCTATCTGTTACAGTATCGCCGGAAAATTGGGAACCATCAAGGCGAGCATCGCCATTACCATCGTTTCGAGCATCAGTTTCTTCGGTTTCCTGGTAGGACCTCCGGTTATCGGATGGCTTGCTGAGGCTACCGGTCTCCGCATTGCCATCAGCATCGCAGCCTGCCTGGGGCTGATGATAGCGTTTGTTTCCGCAAAGGTAGGAAAGAGAATATCTTGAATGAGATGAATATCTTGAAAACAAGATGAATATCTGAATAAAAATACAAAAAACCGTGGATGCTCCATGCATCCACGGTTTTTTGTTATCAATAAAATAAGCAAGGAATATTGCTGATAATAATTGGTATGGATTCTATTGTGACCGAAAAAACAACGAAAAACAATGAATAAGAAGATAATCTATGTTTATTGTACAAAATTATAGGTAAATATTGCTTTAAAATTTGTAATTTTGCCATAAATAACAAAAACTCTATAAAATAACAAAAACACTATAAATGGAAATGAAGACTAAAACATTATTTGCAGCGATGTCGTTCCTGACAATTTGCTCGATGGATGCCCAGGCGCAAATTCCGCAGCAGAGCATCTGATGGGATAAGCATAGTCTTATCTTCGATGGCAAGCGAGTGGTGCCGGTGATGGGTGAGGTGCATTATTCACGTATCCCTCAGGATGAGTGGAGAGAGGAAGTAAGGAAGATAATGTAATGTAAATATAAGGCGAGATATAGTTCGAGTAATGAGGCAAATGCTGGATAGTAAACTGGCATTTGCCTTTTTCTTCTTAAAAAGCTTGGTATCTTGAAAAATAGTTGTATCTTTGCACTTGGAAAGGTAACAAAATATGGAAAAAGTTAAGGAAGTACCATACGGAGTGGCTGATTTTGTCACGGTGATGGAGCAGAATTTGTATTATGTCGATAAGACGATGTTTATACCCGAGTTGGAGAAGCAGCCCCGTAATCTCTTCTTCATCCGTCCTCGTCGCTTTGGCAAGAGCACATTTTTGAGTATGCTCCACTCTTACTATGACTGTAATCAAAGCGCTAAGTTCCAATCACTTTTTGGCAATCTCTGGATAGGACAGCATCCTACGGAGTTGCAGGGCAAGTATCAGGTGCTTTTTCTCGACTTCTCGCAGGTAAGCGGTAATATCGATTCATTGGAGCGCAATTTCGACTTCTATTGTTCCGTTAAACTGGATGGTTTCATGCGCCGCTATGGTGAGGCTTATTCCGAGGAGACGAGAGAGAAGGTGCGCAAGGCTGAGTATGCCATGGATAAGTTGGCTTTTATTCATGATGAGGCTGCGCAGAAGGGATTTGATGCCATTAGGAAAATACTTTTTGACAGTGATGGTAACAGGCGAACGTACGAATTGGTCGGATAAATCGAAACGCCAGTTTGGTACGGATGATTGCTTTGTCAGAATAGATAAAGCTTATGTGTTCTGATCTTTGGTTATAAAAAAACAAAAGTCCGATAAGAGTATGATGACGTAGCTCTTATCGGACTTTTTCTTTATAGAGTCTTTTATTATTTATCTTTAAACTATCTGATGGAACATTTGTTCGATTACTATCAGATAGAAAGCTATTCATTGATTAACAGATAGTAAGCGAGTGCCCAATCCTGATCGTTGGCAAAGGCATCGGCAAAGTGAGCCTTTTCGCCATTGATGCGCTTTGGATAAACAAAGGCACAGCTTCCTGTTCCGTCTTCGAAGACATTGCAGAGGTTGTTTCTTACGATTTCTTTCGCCATCTTCATATACTGTTCTTTGCCTGTTGCCTTGGCATAATAGTAGTAGGCGTTGGCATTGATGCAGGTCCAGTAATGTGGGAAGGTATCGCCAAATACCTGGCGCTTGCCAAACCAGTAGCAATCCCAGTGACGGATAGGAATCTCGTTGAGACGATAGTCAGGTTGGTTACCACAGAGATTCTCCACCAGGGGCATCATCTTTTCTGCACCTTCCAAGTATTGAGTGTCCTTGGTCTGAAGGTACATCTCTAAGAGAAACTGGGTGGCTGGGGCAACGATGGATTGCTCATAATTAACCTCCGATTTAGGGAAGTGCAAGCCGTTTCTCATAAAAACATCTGCTGTCTTGGAGAAATCTATCAAGAGATCGTTATATTCTGCCATCATTCCTGCTTTTTTTAATGCCTTCAATCCTGTGGTCACAGGAATGTCAATGCAATAGAAACCGTATCCCGTATGATGATACAGGGCCTGCATCGTCTTGTATCCCCAGAGTGCATACTGCTTATCTTGAGTAATCTCATACATGTGGAAGAAGAAGTCGGCTGCCCACGCATAGTTGTAACCGCGGTTCCAGCCATCTTTTGTTACTCTGGAATAGGTGGTGAAATCTTCTGTCTGCAACTTTTCATGATAGAATTTGGCATAGCGGATGAGTGATTGTTTCAACTTTTCACTAGGATGTTTCATATACCATTTGGCAATAAGAATGCCCATACCCACACGTTCTCTACCTTCATCGCAGTCGTAGCTCTTTCTTTTGTCATCATTCTTGTAGATGGCTTGTTTTTCGTTGTCATATACCATGTAGGCGCCATATCGGGCATCCTGCGGGTCATTCATTTGCTGATGATCGATGATGAAATTCACACGCTTATCTATCAACGTCTCATAGCTACTTACCACGAGAATGGTGGCATGCGTTCTTTCTACCTTATTATATATAAGGTCTATGCGCTGCTCGCCCAGTTCTTCTGCCTTGAAATAAGCATAATAACCCTTGGCATCCTTTCTGGTTTTGATGGCTTTTGGCTCAGAAGTAATCTTGCCGTTGCGCATATCCTTGCCCGTGATGGTAGCAGAGAGCGATCTCAGCTTGTTCTTCTCCAGATAAATCTTCACCTCTTCGCCCTGTTGATATACATATTTGTCGCTTTGGGCGATGGCTCCACCGGCAGCCAGGAGTTTCTGATAGAAATCTTCCTTGCCTTTGTGCTCGAAAATCTTCCATGCGATGGTGTATGATTTTCCTGCTTTCAGGGTCATGTCAGGCAGATCCATGGCGATGACACCACGGAAGTTGGAGTTGGCATTCTCTTTCTTGCGCTCCCATTCCTCGTAATCTGGCAGGGAACCTTGGGTGAGCATCAAGCCCACGTTGCTGCCTTCTATGGTGATATTCTTGTCCTTTTCCTTTTTGTTCTTGGCTTTCTCTGTTAAGATACCATTAGCACCCATACGGATGGCGCAGGTATATGCTGCGTTATCGCCAGCCCAGATATGAGCATTGCAACGGTTGGTCATGCAGGTGGCAGCATCAGGATAGTTATCATTCCATGGGGTATAGATTCCCCAATCAGAAATCTGTGCTGCTGTCTTACCTGTATTCTTGAAGGTGTATTCCTCGAAGAGTTCACCATTCTTCAGGGTTCTATTTACGGAGATGCGGATGTCGCCTGCCTGATAAACGGGTTCTCCCTTCTGGCTGATAGGAGTCTGCCATTCCAGCTTTTGTCCGTTGACGGTCATAAAACCGAGGCCCCAGCCGTATTTGCCGGTTACCCATTTATACTGCTTGCCGTCTGGCGTGAGCACCCAGTTCATCTTCTGTGCATCGTTGTCGATGGCAAGTTGTGCGATGGCACCGGTGCTTGCATCGGTTTGGAATGTGATACCTTGGGCAAAGCTGTTGCCGAGACTCAGTGCCATCAGGCATGAGATGGCTGAGGTTCTTAAACTCAAAATGTTTGTTGCTGTTCGTTTGTTCATATAGCTTTTGTCTTTTGATGTTATTCGACTGCAAAAATAACTCTTTTTTGTGGATTTGTGTCTGTATTATCATTCAATTATCGCCTAATTTCATTCATCGTCTGCTATTCTGCATCTTCTGCTTTTTCCAGAAGGCAAGAACGGTCTTCATCCTTATGAGCAACAGATAAAAAGGGTGTGACTAATCAACTAGTCACACCCTTTTTCTGATTTCATGTTGTTCTGTTATATAAACAAGCTTCCTATCTGGAAGACCAGGGCTGATACTACCCATGCCAATAGCGTGGTGTAGCCGGCGGCAAAGCCTGTCCATTTCCAACTGCCCGTTTCGCCCTTGATGGCGGCTATCGTGGCGATGCAAGGGAAGTAGAGCAATACGAAGAGGAGGAAGCAATAGGCGGTGAGCGTTGCCTTCGCTGCTGCCTCGGCATCGCTATAACCGTAGGTCTTCTTCAGGTCAGAAGTCATCTGCTTCTTCAAAACCTCATATTTTCCGTCTTCATCGTTGTAATCCTGATCGTCAGAGAAACTGTCGTTGTTGCTGTAGAGCACGCCCATCGTTGAGGCTACAATCTCCTTGGCACCTACACCGGATACCAAGCCCACATCCAGTTTCCAGTCGAAACCCTGTGGGGTAAAGATAGGCTCGATGGTCTTACCGATTCTGCCGATATAGCTCTGCTCCTGCTGAGCCTGGTTGTCAAGTTCCTCATTGTGAGGGAAGTAACCCAAAGCCCAGACGATGATACTTGCCACTAGGATGATACCTCCCATCTTCTTCAAGTACTGCTTACCCTTTTCCCAGGTATGGCGGCCTATCGCCTTCCAGGTAGGGAAGCGGTAAGGAGGCAGCTCCATTACGAATGGGGTATCTTCGCCCTTCACCACGAAACTGGCAAAGATGCGGCTCAATATCACGGCTAGGAAGATGCCGATGAGATAGAGCGATACCATGATGAGCGAACGGTATTGGATGGCAAAGAACGTTCCGATGACCATGATGTAGATTGGCAGACGAGCCGAACAGCTCATCAATGGCAATATCAGCATCGTAATCAGACGGGAACGCTGACTCTCGATGGTTCTCGTTGCCATTACCGCAGGTACGTTACATCCGAATCCCATAATCAGCGGAATGAATGACTTGCCATGCAGGCCCATCTTGTGCATCAGCTTGTCCATGATGAAGGCGGCACGAGCCATATATCCCGAATCCTCCATATAAGAGATGAAGAAATACAGAATCAGAATCTGTGGCAGGAATACGATGACCGCACCAACACCACCAATCACACCATCTACCAGCATATCCTTTACAGGGCCATCCGGCATTGTATTGCTGATGAATTCTCCCAGCCATGCCACGCCGTCCTCAATCCATCCCTTAGGGATTTCGCCCAGTACGAAGGTGGCTGAGAACATGATGAACAGCAGGAGAATGAAGATAGGGAATCCTACATATTTATTGGTCAGGATGCTGTCGATGAGGTGGGTTACCTGATAGGTATCCTTTGCCTTGCCCGGTTCGTAGCCTGCCTCCTGCAATGCGCCATGGATAAATCCGTATTTAGCATCCATGATGGCGGTTTCGCTATCCTCCAGGGTCTCTTCCTTCACGCGCTTGGCTGCCTCATCACGGGCTGAGAAGATTTCCTTGGCCGATTTCAGATGACTTACATATTCCTCTGCGTGCTTATCATTCTCCAACAACTTGATGGAGAGGTAACGTGTAGAGTAGCGCTGGCGGATGGAATCATCTGCCTTCAGATATTTCTGGATATGCTCGATGCCGTGCTCTATCTCATGTCCGTGGTTGATGTGGATATGGCGATAGTGAGCGCTGGAATCTTCCTTGCCTTCGTAGAGTTCGATGATGGTCTCGAAGAGCTTATCCACGCCTCGACCGTTGGTGAAGACGGTAGGAATCATCGAGATACCGAAGAGTTCGCCCAGCTTGTCGTAGTCGATGTTATCGCCACGTTTTTCGGTTTCATCAAACATGTTGAGGGCACAGACCATGCGGATGTGCATGTCTATCAACTGGGTGGTGAGATAGAGGTTGCGTTCCAGGTTGCTGGTGTCGATAACGTTGATGACGATATCCGGTGTATGCTCGATGAGCTGCTTGCGCACATAAAGCTCTTCCGGTGAATAGGCAGAAAGGGAATAGGTGCCCGGCAAATCTACCAGGTTGAAGTGATAGCCGTTGTATTCGGCTTCGCCCACCTTGGCATCCACGGTTACGCCGCTGTAGTTGCCCACACGTTCGTGAGCACCCGATGCGAAGTTGAACAATGAAGTCTTTCCGCAGTTTGGATTTCCCACCAGTGCCACGTTGATGACGCGGTGGAGTCTTTCTGCTTCCTGTTCTGCCAAGGCTTCGTTGCTGGCATTGTCTTTTCTTTCAGCCACGAGCATCTTGTCGCCGAGCGCCGGCTCGTCGCTATCGTTGGAATCTACTACTTTAGAGTCAATTACCTGTTGGCGGTCTTCTTCTTCCGTCTTGCTGAGCTTTGCATCGTTCTTGGCTTCATCAATGGAAACCACCTCGATATGGTCAGCTTCGCTGTGGCGGAGTGACACCTCGTAACCCATAATCTTGTATTTCACAGGGTCCTGGAGTGGGGCATTGAGCAGGACATCTACCTTCTTGCCCTTGATGAATCCCATCTCGATGACTCTCTTGCGGAATCCACCGTGACCGGATACCTTGACGATGACGCCGCTTTCACCTGTTTTAAGTTCTGATAATTTCATATATCTTTCCTTGAATTAACTTTGTTTTCTTTTAAAACTGGCTTTATTGCCAGCTTTTTATCTTTTCGACTGCAAAAATACTAATAATTATTTGCAACTCGGTAGCAATGGTGTTATTTAAAATAAAAATACCTAGAAATGATGAGAGTATCATCAAATCTAGGTATTCTTATCATTATTTATGATGATGGATGTTCCTATACCTTAATTATATATAGAGAACATCATCATTTCTTATGAATCATTCTTTATGCCTGCATGTTTCTGCCATGGCAGTTCTTGAACTTCTTACCGCTACCGCATGGGCATGGATCGTTAGGACGAGGCATGCGCTCTGCACGGTATGGAGTGCGGTTTACTTCTGCGTTCTCGCGAGTATCCTGGTTGGCTGCTGCCTCCTGAGCTGCACGCTCTGCATCGATGTCAACCTTGCTCTCTACGTAGTTCTGCTGGGTGTGCTGCTCTGGTGCTGCCTCCTGAACCTGCTGCTCCTGTTCCATTACTGGAATCTGTCCACGCATCAGGATGCTGCTGATGCGGTCGTACATGTCGTTGATCATGCCGTCCCAGATCTTGGCACTCTCCAACTTGAAGATCAGCAATGGATCCTTCTGCTCGTAGCTTGCGTTCTGTACAGAGTGGCGGAGTTCATCGAGCTTGCGGAGGTTCTCCTTCCAGTCGTCATCAATCATCTGGAGGACAACGTTCTTCTCGAATTCCTTCACAACGCTCTTTGCCTCGCTCTCGTAAGCCTCCTTCAGGTTGCATGCGATGTTGTACATGCGCTTGCCGTCTGTGATAGGCACCATGATGCGCTCATACATAGTACCCTGGTTCTCATAAACCTGCTTGATGATAGGCATGGCTGTAGCCTGAATGCGCTCAGTCTTGCGCTTGAATACTGCCATAGCCTCCTGGAAAGCACGCTCAGCCAGCTCGTCGCGTCTGCCGTTCTCGTATTCATCCTCTGTGAATGGAATCTCCATAGCAAGAATCTTCAGGAACTCTTCCTTAGCACCGGTGAAGTCGTTGTTGTTGACGATGTTCAATACACGGTCCCAGATGATGTTGGCGATATCCATACCGATACGCTCACCCATCAAGGCATGGCGACGCTTCTCGTAGATAACGGTACGCTGACGGTTCATCACGTCATCATACTCCAGGAGGTGCTTACGGATACCGAAGTTATTCTCCTCAACCTTGCGCTGAGCACGCTCGATGCTCTTGCTGATCATTGGGCTTTCGATACGCTCACCATCCTCGAAACCGAGACGGTCCATTACTTTGGCGATACGCTCTGAAGCGAACAGACGCATCAGCTTATCCTCCAATGATACGTAGAATACTGAAGAACCTGGGTCACCCTGACGACCGGCACGACCACGGAGCTGACGGTCAACACGACGGCTCTCATGACGCTCTGTACCGATGATGGCAAGACCACCAGCAGCCTTTACCTCAGGAGTCAGCTTGATATCGGTACCACGACCTGCCATGTTGGTAGCGATGGTTACGGCACCCTTACCATTTACTGAGCGACCTGCCTCGGCTACGATCTGAGCCTCCTGCTGGTGCAACTTGGCGTTCAATACATTATGAGGAATGTTGCGCATCTTCAACATCTTGCTCAACAACTCTGAAATCTCCACAGATGTGGTACCTACCAATACTGGGCGGCCGGCATTACGTGTCTCCTCGATTTCGTCGATAACGGCACGATACTTCTCGCGGGCTGTCTTGTATACACGGTCATCCAAGTCCTTACGCAGGATAGGACGGTTGGTAGGAATCTCCACTACATCCAGTTTGTAGATGTCCCAGAACTCACCTGCCTCTGTGCTTGCCGTACCTGTCATACCGGCGAGCTTGTGATACATACGGAAGTAGTTCTGAAGAGTGATGGTAGCGAAGGTCTGGGTAGCAGCCTCCACCTTTACATGTTCCTTAGCCTCAACAGCCTGGTGTAAGCCATCGCTCCAACGGCGACCTTCCATGATACGACCTGTCTGCTCGTCAACGATCTTTACCTGACCGTCCATGACAACATACTCGTCGTCCTTATTAAACATGGTGTAAGCCTTCAGCAGCTGCTGCAAGGTGTGAACACGCTCGCTCTGTACACCATAGTATGCCAGATACTCATCCTTCTTGTCGAGGCGAGTCTGGTCGTCCAGGTCTGTACGTGCTTCCAATTCACTCAATTGGGATGTGATATCAGGCAAAACGAACAGTTCCTTGTCGTTAACCTGCTTAGCCAGCCAGTCTGTACCCTTGTCGGTAAGGTCGGCTGAATTTAACTTCTCATCAACAACGAAGTACAATGGTTCTACAGCCTTAGGCATCTCACGGTTGTTGTTGGCCATGTAGTACTCCTCAGTCTTCAGCAAGCCAGCCTTGATACCTTCTTCAGAGAGGTACTTGATCAATGGCTTGTTCTTAGGCAAAGCCTTGTAAGAACGGTAGAGTGAGAGGAAACCTTCCTCAAGCATCTGCTGGTTCTTGTTCTTTGTTCCCTCAGTAATCTTCTGCTTAGCCTCAGCGAGCAACTCGGTAGCCTGCTTGCGCTGTACCTCGTAGAGCTTCTCTACCAGTGGCTGATACTGCTCGAACATCTGGTCGTCGCCCTTTGGAATTGGACCGGAGATAATCAATGGAGTACGGGCATCATCAATCAACACGGAGTCAACCTCATCGACGATAGCGTAGTTGTGCTGGCGCTGTACCAAATCGCTAGGGTTGGTAGCCATGTTGTCACGCAAGTAGTCGAAACCGAACTCGTTGTTGGTACCGAAGGTGATATCAGCCATATATGCCTTGCGACGAGCGTCAGAGTTAGGACGATGCTTGTCGATGCAATCTACAGAGAGACCGTGGAACATATAGAGAGGGCCCATCCACTCAGAGTCACGCTTAGCCAAGTAGTCGTTCACGGTAACGACGTGAACACCATTACCAGTCAGGGCATTCAGGAAGATAGGAGTTGTACCTACGAGAGTCTTACCCTCACCGGTAGCCATCTCGGCAATCTTACCCTGGTGGAGAACGACACCACCGAAGAGCTGAACGTCGTAGTGGATCATTTCCCACTTCATATCGTTGCCACCGGCTGTCCAGTGGTTGTGATAGATAGCCTTGTCGCCATCGATGGTAACGAAGTCGTTCTTTGGATCAGAAGCCAGTTCGCGGTCGAAGTCAGTAGCAGTAACTACTGTCTCCTCGTTCTCTGCGAAACGGCGGGCGGTATCCTTTACGATAGCGAACACCTGAGGCAATACCTCGTTGAGGGCGATTTCATACTTGTCGAGAGCTTCCTGCTCCAACTTGTCAATCTGGTTGAAGATACCTTCACGCTCATCGATAGGAGTGTCTTCAATCTTAGCTTTGAGTTCGGCAATCTTAGCCTTCTCTTCCTTAGCGTACTCTTGTACGTACTTCTGGATTTCTTTTGTTTTTGCACGGAGTTCGTCATTGCTCAAGGCATTCATCTTAGGATATTCTGCCTTGACTTTCTCTACGATTGGCTGGATCAACTTCATATCGCGAGTTGACTTGTTGCCAAACAATGACTGAAGAATTTTGTTAAAGTTCATTGTATATTTATTTTTTATTATTATTCGATGTATGATATATGAATAGGAGAAGTTAAGGAGTTAAAGGAGTTCTGGCAAATGTGCTCTGTCAGTCCTTTTTCTTCTTCTGCTTTTTCCTGTTCTTTGTTTACTAGCTTGCAAAAATACAAAAAATATCTGTAAATCTGCAATATTTTTCCGATTATTGCCCTTTCTGGTAGCATTTCTTGCTTGTTTTGCTGTCAGAAAGCAAATAATCAGCAGTTTGGCCCTCGAATAACGATGCTCCCGTATGGTGCCATATACTTATGTGCAATAACGGGATAAAAATAAATATGTGAATGTGAATCTGTCAGAATGTCAGTATTTGCCGCTATAATGATAGCCGGCTGATGGTAGTGATATTCTGTGCTGCTTTCATACTCGGAAGCCTGCTTGATGGCTTTCAGGACATAGAGGATGTCCTCCTCCAATGCCTTCGCTTCCGGTTGTTGGATGAATTCATCGTAGGATATATCCGTAAGCGCAAACTTCAGCGCCTGCTGATAAGTCTGCGCCTCCATGCCAGTTGCCGCAAGGACAACCAAAAGGGCTGTGATATATCTGTTTACCATCATTTTGTTGTTTCTTGTTTTCTTTTGTTTCTATAAAATTTATTGTGTACGTATTTGTGCAATCCGTAGCTGTTAAGTTCTAGCATGGTTGACTTGATACCGTTTCTAATCAGCAAAGTACATGCCAAAATGCTCATGCCCTCTGCATAAGTCTGCCAGATTTGCAGGAACAGCGACAGCAGAAGCAGCCAGCCATAAAGCTCGAAATACCAATACTGCTTGCCCCTTCTCATCTTTTTCGTTACTTTCCATACGAAGATGAGGTTCAATGGGTTGAGGATGAGTATCTGGAAATTAAGCTGTACTGTAGGGTGCTGGGAAAATACCATCGCCAGGAGGATAAGACCCGGTAATCCGGTGAGTACCAGTAGGGTGGTGTCTAGCCACCATAGATTCTTCTTGCGATAAATCTCCAGGATAGTAAGAACAGCTATGACAAGCGCAAAGCCTATTGCGACTTCTTGTGGGGTGATTCCACTAGCTTGCTCTACATTCTCCTGACTGACTGGTGGTATTACATAAAAGGTACTGTCTACCAAGGTGATAAAACCGTTTGATGTGACAGGACTGACACCGTCTTCTACCGAAGATTCGTTGACAAAGTCTTTTCTTCCCTCCGTTGCAAAATCCTTGCTCAGGTTATCAGGCAGGAATTCCCAGTTTCTTCTCTCTAAATCAGAGTCTGCGTATACACCTAAAAGAAGGTCGTTTCCAAATCTCGCCCAATGGTCTTGCCCATTGAGCTTATGTATCTCTTCTCTGTATGAAGTACGGACATTGTTGTCTTTGAAGTTGGTGTTGCTGTAGCCTATGTTGGTGAGTATCATCTCTCGGGCACGGGTGGTACAGTTGTCATAGAAGAAATTGTATCTGTACGTGCGGTTCTCTGGCTTGGCATTTTCTTCAATGGCACGCAGAATCTTCAGCTTCTCCTGTCTTGAGAGCTGGAGACGTTGTTGTCTTACCCATCTGCCTTCTGCTGAATATTCCGCAATGAAGTCGCTCATTGGGAATATGCCAATCTGGTAGTCGGTAAGTCCGAAGACGAATCTGAGCACAAAGAAAGGCTGTTTGAAACTGAACATACCCCAGTTGACGGCAACATCGCTGTCATGAACTTTATCTTGGATGCGCAAAGCGGTATGTCCATAGTACGACCACACTTCCTGACCAGGGCCACAAGTAAGAAGTGATATATCTACTGAGTCGAGCCAATTCGTGGCGTTTTCAAAGGCACGACAGTTCTGCACAGAAATATCAGACGTATAATTGCCTGAAAAATCCTGTGCAATCATCTTAGAAGTTAAATTGGTTAAAATAACGGCTAAAATGACTCCGAAAATATGCTTAAAACGTTTCACGATGCAAAAATACCTTATTATTTTCAATTATCCTTCTTTTTTCTAGATTTTTTTTAATACTTTTGCACTCTGAATATAAATTTGACGGTTTTATATATAAATGAGAAAGATTTTTATGGCAGTCCTCATGTTGGGGGCGACTCTTTTAGCAAATGCCCAGAGTGGTACCAATTCTCCATACAGCCAGTATGGTTTAGGCGTGTTGTCTGACCAGACTTCCGGCTTCAATCGTGGTATGAATGGTGTGGGCCTTGGTTTTCATGAGCATAATCAGGTGAATTATCTGAACCCTGCTTCCTATGCATCTCTCGATTCCATGACCTTCATCTTTGATGCTGGTATCTCAGGTCAGATTACTAACTTTGAGGAGAACGGAGTGAAGAAGAATGCCAATAATTCCAATTTCGAGTATGTGGTAGCCGGTTTCCGTCTTTTCCGTCATCTCGGAATGAGTTTCGGTGTGGTTCCTTTCACTAATATTGGATATGATTATTCTTCTTCTGATTGGGTAAATGCATCTGATAAGGATGTCTATTATACCAATACCTTCCATGGTGAGGGTGGTTTGCATCAGGCTTATGTCGGTGCTGGTTGGGAACCAATCAAGGGACTCTCGGTTGGTGCCAATATTTCCTATCTTTGGGGTGATTATACCAAGTATATCACCAATAGCTACAGCAATGCATATTATAAGACTTTGACCAGAACTTATAATTCGAAGATAAACAGCTACCGTCTGGATTTTGGTGCTCAGTATACTCAGCAGGTTACCAAGAAAGACTGGGTGACAGTGGGTGCAACCTTTACTCCTGGACATAATCTGGGAGGTTCTGCTGATATGAACATTATTTCTAGTAATGCTCAGACCAATACTTCGGATACCATTCCGTTCTCTATAAGCAAGGCTCATAGTCTGCCAACCATGTATGGTGTTGGTTTGATGTGGAATCATAGCAACCAGTGGAAGGTAGGTCTTGATTATACGCTTCAGAAGTGGGGTGCAGAAGGTTATCCTACTTTCGAAATGAAGAACAATGAAGCTACTTATAGCCTGAAAGACGGTGTTTACAAAGATAGAAGTAAGTTCAATTTCGGTGCTCAGTATTGCTACAATGAGCGTGACCGTGCTTTCCTGAAGCGTGTTCAGTATCGCTTGGGTGCCAGCTATGCTACTCCTTATTATAAGATGAATGGGGTGGATGGTCCAAAGGAAATATCAGTGAGTGCCGGTTTCGGCATTCCTATCATGAACAGCTATAATAGTCGTTCTCTCCTGAACATCAGTGGTCAGTGGGTCAAGAACTCAGCTGATGGCTTGATTAAGGAGAATGTTTTTCGAATCAATATCGGTCTGACATTCAATGAAGGCTGGTTTAAGAAGTGGAAGATGCAGTAATTCTTTGCTGCATCTCTTCTGCGTTCATATAGATAATACATATCTCGCACGTATATATAATAATGTATAAGCTAAGAAACTCTTTTCTGATAGGAATATTGATGTCCATGATTCTGGCAGGTTGTCAGGAGCAGGTGGAGCATACGGCAGCTGCTATCCATGCCAAGGATTCGGTTGCCATGATGACGTCGTATGGTGTCAATACCCTTATCAGTGATTCCGGAGTGATCAAATATCGTATTGTGACTGAGCGATGGGAAGTAAATACCAATCGCAATCCTTCCCGTTGGATTTTCAATAAGGGACTTCTGCTCGAACAGTTTGACGAGAAGTTTCATATCAATAGCTATATCCAGTGTGATACAGCCTATTATTTTGATCAGCAGCGTGTTTGGAAATTATATGGTCGAGTGAGAATTCTGACCAAGGATGGCTTGCGCTTCAGCAGCGAACAGCTTACCTGGGACGAGAACAGACACGAGATTTCCAGCAATGTATTCAGTAAGTTAATCACACCGGAGCGTACCCTTCAGGGTACCCATTTCTGGAGTGATGAGAAGATGACTCGCTATTTTGTCAGCAATTCGAAAGGTAGTTTTGAAAAGGGTGACTTTGGCGGAAATGATTCTGGAGCTGCTCCTGCTCCAAGTGATTCTACTGCTGCACCTATCCGCCAGCAGGCTACACCTGTTAGGGCGACGACTATCCCTATCATGCATTAAATTATAGAATAAATGGAACAGGTTGATTTAAGTCTTATCGTTGGTATAATCATTACGATGGTTTTCTCTGCTTTCTTCAGTGGTATGGAGATTGCCTTTGTTTCCTCCAACCGTATGTTGGCGGAAATGGATAAGGAGAAAAACGGTCTTACGCAACGTTTGATTTCTTTATTTTATAACCATCCTAACGGCTTCGTCAGCACGATGCTGGTGGGCAATAATATTGCCCTCGTCGTGTATGGTATTCTGATAGCCAGACTGTTTGATAATACTATCTTCAGCGGGATGGATGCGGCCTTTACGGTGCCGGCTGATACCATTCTTTCTACCTTGATCGTCTTGTTTACTGGCGAGTTCTTGCCCAAGACTCTTTTCAAGGCCAATCCTAACCGCCTGCTTGCCATCTTCAGTCCCATAGCCTATCTATGCTATGTGGTTTTGTGGCCGATAAGCAAGTTCAGTACCTTCTTGAGTAAGGTTCTGCTTCGCCTGGTGGGCATGAAGATGGATACTGAATCGGGAGATGAGGGCTTTTCCAAGGTGGATCTTGACTATTTGGTTCAGTCGAGCATTGATAATGCTACCAATGAAGATGAAATTAATGATGAAGTCAAGATATTTCAGAATGCGCTCGACTTCAGCGATACCAAAGTACGTGACTGTATGGTTCCACGTACAGAAATCCAGGCAGTAGAGAAGAATACGTCTTTGGAGGAATTGCGTCAGAAATTCATAGAAAGCGGTAACTCGAAAATCATTGTATATGAGGAGGATATAGATCATATCATCGGCTATATCCATAGCTCGGAACTCTTCCATAATCCTGTGAAATGGCAGGATCATGTGCGCACTTTGCCTTTTGTTCCTGAAACGATGCAGGCGCAGAAGCTGATGCAGACTTTCCTTCAGCAGAAGAAGTCACTCGGTGTGGTAGTAGATGAGTTCGGCGGTACCAGCGGTCTGGTGAGTCTGGAGGATATCGTAGAGGAAATCTTTGGCGATATTGAGGATGAGCATGATGCAGAAAAGTATGTTGCCAAGCAGACGGATGATGGGGATTACCTGTTGTCAGCTCGACTGGAAATTGATAAGGTGAACGAGAAGTTTAATCTCGATTTGCCTGAGAGTGATGACTATATGACCGTGGGTGGCTTGATACTTCATGAGTATCAGAGTTTTCCTAAGTTGAACGAAGTCATTAAGTTCAATCACTTTGAGTTTAAGATAATCAAGTCTACTTCTCGTAAAATAGAGTTGGTTAAACTTCATATTTTAGGTTAAAACTGAGCTTCGGCTCAGTTTTTTTTATGTTTTTCGTTATCAGTTTTAAAAAAGCTAATGAAAAATTCCCTATTCTCGTTTATTTTTTGTAATTTTGCAGACAATTGGCTAGTTTTAAGGATTTGAGAATCCTCATCATTCTTATGGCGATGCTAACTTAATAATAAGAAAATAAAAATAAAATAAAAATTAAAAACGTAATGGCAGCATTAGGAACAATTAGAAAAAGAGGCGTCATTCTGGTATGTATTATCAGTTTTGGCCTTTTCGCCTTCATTGCCGAAGAAGCTTTCCGTTCATGTGATTCTGCAAAGAACAATGAGCGTCAGCAGATTGGTGAGGTATATGGCGAGAAAATCAGCGTGCAGGAATTCCAGAAGCTCGTTGATGAGTACACAGAAGTTATTAAAATGCAACAGGGTCAGGAGAATCTTCCTGAGCAGCAGATGAATCAGATTAAGGACATGGTGTGGAACACTTATGTTCAGAATCAGATGATTGCTAAGGAAGCAGGCAAGCTCGGCTTGACAGTTACTGACGCTGAGCTTCAGGACATCTTGAAGACTGGTACCAACCCAATGCTTCAGCAGACTCCTTTCGTTAACCAGCAGACTGGTCGTTTCGATGTATCTGCTCTCCAGAAGTTCTTGGCTGATTATAAGACTCAGAAGGCTAACCCAGCCAACGCTCAGTTGATGGATCAGTATACCAAGATTTACAACTACTGGTCATTCATCGAGAAGACTCTTCGCCAGCAAACTTTGGCTCAGAAGTATCAGGCTCTTCTTGCTCACTGCTTCATTTCAAATCCTGTAGAGGCTAAGATGGCTTTCAAGGAGGAGAATGAGGAGAGCCAGATTCAGTTGGCTGCTTTCCCTTATTCTGATATCCAGGACGATAAGGTAAAGGTTGAGGAGAGTGATTTGAAGGCTAAGTATGATGAGTTGAAGGCTCGTTTCAAGCAGCCTGTTGAGACTCGTGACATCAAGTATGTAGACATCGAGGTGATGGCTTCTGCTGCTGACCGTGCAGCTCTCAACAAGGATTTCGCTGGTTTCCAGACACAGCTCGCTGCTGCAGCTGATCCTGCAGAGGTTGTTCGTAAGGCTGCTTCTACTGTATCTTATCTTGGTATTCCTGTCAGCAAGGAGGCTTATCCTTCTGATATCGCAGCTGTTTTGGATTCTATGGCAGTAGGTTCAACTTCTGCTGTAAAGGCTAATACTGCTGATAATACTTTGAACATCGTTAAGTTGGTTAGCAAGCAGCAGTTGCCAGACTCAGTACAGTATCGCGTAATCCAGGTAGCTGCTAATTCTGTAGCTGAGGCTAAGACCAAGGCAGACTCTATCCAGGGTGCTATCGCTGGCGGTGCTGATTTCGAGGTTATCGCCAAGAAGTACGGTCAGACTGGTGAGAAGGCTTGGATGACAACAAAGCAGTATGAGTATGCTCAGACTATGGACAAGGACAACAAGGCGTTCATCAATACATTGAATACAGCTTCTGTCAACTCTCTTAACCAGCTCCAGTTGGGTCAGGGTTACGTAGTTCTTCAGGTTCTTGACCGCAAGGCAATGGTTAACAAGTATGTTGCTGCAGTCATCAAGAAGACTATTGATTTCTCACAGGGCACATATCGTACAGCTTACAACAAGTTCTCTAGCTTCGTTAGCGGCAACCAGGCTTCTGCTGATTTGTTGAAGAATGCTGCTGGCAATGGTTACAAGGTTCAGGAGTTGAAGGATATGACAACAGCTTCTCATTATGTAGCTAATATCCATTCAACCCGTGAGGCATTGAAGTGGATCTTCGAGGCTAAGGAAGGTGAAGTTTCTCCTCTCTATGAGTGTGGCGACAACAACCACCTTTTGGTTGTAGTACTTAACAAGATTCATCGCATTGGTTACCGCGACTTGAGCGATCCTGATGTAAAGGAGATGGTAAAGGCTGAGGTTATCAAGGACAAGAAGGCTGAACAGTTGATGGCTAAGGTAAACGGCGTAAAGAGCATCGCAGCTGCTAAGGCTAAGGGTGGTAAGATTTCTTCTGTAAACCAGATTACTTTCGCTGCTCCTACATTCATTGCAGCAACTGGTGCTAGCGAGCCTGCTCTTTCTGGTGCTGTTTCTGCAACAAAGAAGGGTGCTTTCTCTGCACATGCTGTTAAGGGTAATGCTGGTGTTTACCTCTTCCAGGTTACTAACAAGTCTAACCGTCCTGTTAAGTTCGATGAGAAGACATACGAGCAGAAGTGTCGTCAGAAGTCTATGCAGTATGCTGGTAACTTCATGAACGAGCTTTATATGAAGGCTCACGTAGTGGACAACCGCTACTTGTTCTTCTAAAGAATAAAAAATCATTTAGTAAATCAATAATAGGGGATATACCATTCATCAGGTATATCCCTTTTTCTTTTGACTGGTCTTTGACGTTGATGGCTTTCCTTATACCGTATAGGACTTTGTTCTTTCTGAGTAACAGTTTCTTTTCTCTCAGAATGGCTTTCCTTTTATACAGAGATAGTCTTTCGGTTAGATAGGAAAAGTTGTCGTTTTATATAGGTATAGTTCTTCTAGAAGCTAGCTCTCTCGTCCGCACATCAGCTGTTATGCACCCGCACAACAGCTGTTGTGCGGTCGTCTGACAGCTGATGTGCGCTTGTCTTCCATCTGTTGTGAGATAAAAAGAAAGCGGGTGTATCAACTTTAAGAGTGATACACCCGCTGTCATATTTTGGACTTGGTTGGAACTGTTGGATTATCCGCGACTCCACCAGTGTTTCTTTTTAGGAGTCTCCTGCTCTGCGCAGTATTTCTGCTTTAATACTCTGCGGTAGCTGGTATGGTTGGTGATAATCTGATAAATCTCTCCCCAGTCTGGCAGTCCACCTATACCACGGTCGTCGATAAACCAGTCTGCCTTCAGTTTTCTAGAGAAGTGATTGTTGTTCTCGAGACTTTCTTCCGGATAGTCCTTGTTGACAGCCCAGAATTCAACTCCACGCTCTCTGCACCATTCTACAGCCTCATCCAGGAGCTTGCCTTCGCGTACGCTCCAGAGAATGAGTTTGTGGTGGTCTTTTATCAACATCTTCAATGTTTCTGTTGCGAAAGGTAACTCTGTACCAATCTTTGGGTACTCATGGGTTACGATAGTACCGTCAAAATCTACTGCTATTGTTGCCATAGTCTTTATATCTTTTAATCTAAAAGAGTCTTCCTATAAAAAATATAGAAAGACTCTCTTTATATAAATAGTTTAATGATTCAATATTCAATTACTTCTTGATACTTGTGTCGTTGGCATTGCCGTAATGGCTGTTGCTATAGTTGCCGTAGCTACCATACTGTCCGTATGAACCATACTTGCCATAGTTTCCATAGTTGCCGTAATTTCCATACTTTCCGTACTTTCCGTACTTACCAACTCCGTAATAGAAGCTGTGCTTCTTCTTAGAGAGGTCGACACCGTTGAGTACTAAGCACATGTTAGGCAATTTGTTTTCGGCTTTCAGACCGTTGATCATGCCGAAGCTTGCCTTTTGAGTGTAGTCTGCACGGCAAACGTATATACAGAGATCTGCCAGACGTCCCAAGTGCAAACTGTCATTAACCAATCCAACAGGAGCTGTATCGAGAATGACATAGTCGTAATGCTGCTTCAGCTGGTTGATGATGTCGTCAAGACTTGCTCTTGTTACCAACTCACCTGGGTTAGGAGGTACAGGACCAGCCATCAGAAGGTCGAGCTTGCTGTTTACGCCAGATGAAAGAATCTGGTTCTGGATGTCTTCCCAAGAGTTGTGGTCTCGTATAATCAGGTTGGTGATACCATTATGGTGGTTGTCTATCTGGAACAACTCAGCTAGACGCGGCTTACGGATGTCAAGACCCACCATGATGACCTTCTTGCCTAATAAGGCGAGGGAGATACCGATGTTTGAAGCTACGAATGTCTTTCCTTCACCTGAGGTAGAAGAGGTAAACATCATTACCTTTTCACCGCTCTTCAACATAAATTGAATATTAGTACGCAAACTTCGGAAGATTTCCTCCATCAGGTTGTTGACATTCTGGTGAACCACAATATCAGCCTTTCCTTCCTTCTTGGCTGCATCACTGGCAACAGGGATGTCTGCTATGACTGGAATCTGTGTCAACTTAATGACATCTTCATGACCTTCAATCTTGTACTTGAAGAACTCAATAAGGAAGAGGATGCCTGCAGGAATTGCCAAGCCGAGAACCAATGCTATGAGCATGATGATTGAGCTCTTTGGGCTCACCTTGCCGATAAAGGAAGGTGCATCGATAATCTTGCCCTTATCTGCAGTTGCAGCCAGGGAGATAGAGTTCTCTTCTCGTTTCTCAAGCAGCATGAGGTAAAGACCAGACTTTACTTCCTGTTGGCGGCCAATCTGTGTCAGAACTCTTTCCTGCTCTGGTGAGTTGTCGATTTGTCCTGCATATTCTGCAGCCTGCTTAGCGATGCTGTTGCGCTGTATCTCCATGCCCAGCTTTGCTTGTCTCATGGCACGTTTGATAGATGTTGTGAGTGCATCCAACTGTGCGGTCAGAGGAGTTACTGTAGGAGAAGTCTCGCTGGCTGCATGCAAGGCGTTGTTGCGATCCAGGGCTATTTTGTTGTACTGGTTGATGAGTTCTGTTGAACTTTCATCAGACAAACCTACGTTGGATGGGATAGGCTGGTATTTGTTACCTGGCTCGTTCATGTACTTACCAAGCTCGTTCAGCAATTCTACCTGGGTATTAGCATCTTGAAGCTTTTGAGCATAAGCGTCAGAGTTTGCGATGGTAGCTGTAGCGTTCAGCTTCATCTCAACCACCTTGTTGCGCTTCTTGTAGCTTTCGAGCTGTCCTTCAGTATTGCCCAGCTCCGCATTGATCTTTTGCAAACGGTTGTTGATGAATTGCTCTGTGCGGTAGGCAATTTCGTTCTTGTCTTCGTTTGCCTGACGGTTGTAAACCTTGAGAAGTGTATTCAGATAGTCTAAAGCTCTCTGAGGGTTTTCGTCGTTCAATACGAGTTCTGCAATCGTTGTAGTCTTAGATGTCTGACTGATAGTCAGGTTCTTTGTATACTCCTTGGCAGCCATTTCCGGAGAGACAATGACAGCTTTCAGTACTTCTCCATCTTCCAGTTTGTAAATCTTGCTAGGAGTAAAGGTCAGCGTACCTACTCTTGTGCTGATAGTTGCTGGCAGACGGTCGAAAGTCTTCTCAAATTCACTGGTCTCATCTTCGAAAGTGAAAGCATCAATAGGTAAATTGTATGTACCCTTGACGTGATACTTTGTACCATCCTTTTCGATGCTGAGTTTGATTGGAGCATTTAGCTTCTTGAGATGTGGCAGATCCAGGTCTACTGTTACTTCCTGTTCTTTATATACTAGAGGGTCCTTGAAAACGCTTTCATGATAGTAGTTTACGTATATTTTCATGTCGTTAACTGCGCGTTGAGCCAAGTCATGAGCCGACAGGATCTCAATCTCATTGTCAATACCATTAGAGTTTGACATAAAGCCGAGGTTGGCAGCACTTTGAATCATGCTACTACCCAAACTACCTCTGCGTTTGCTGTCATCATCGTCTTTAATGAGTACCTTGGTAGATGCTTGATAGGCTGGAGTAGCATATCTCAGGTAAAGATAGCCTAAGCCCAGGCAAACGATAAGAGAGAGTACGAACCATTTCCAGTTGAGAATCAGATTTGTATAAATCAACTGAAAGTCAATGGCAGATTTCTCTTCCTGTTCCTGAACTGCGCCTTCTAATTGTAAGTTCTTGTTCTCTTCCATTATTCTTTTAATGTTGTTATTTGAATTATACCTTATTATATATATTATCCCAACCACTTCTATGAAAGTGGCAAGAATACTGATAGATTCATTTTTATTATTTGCCCAAAGCTAGTTCCTGCAAATATTTTCCATATCCGTTCTTTTGCATAGGTTCTGCAAGTTTCAACAGCTGTTCTTTGTTAATCCAACCTTGTTTAAATGCAATTTCTTCCAGACATGCTACTTTCAGTCCCTGTCTCTTTTCGATCACTTCAATGAACGTACTTGCTTCTGACAAACTGTCGTGAGTACCGGTGTCCAACCAGGCGAAACCTCTTTGGAGAGTTCTTACTTTAAGTGTGTTGTCTGACAAGTAATGTTGGTTGACTGTAGTAATCTCCAGCTCGCCACGTGCACTTGGCTTGATATGCTTGGCAACATCTACCACACTGTTTGGGTAGAAGTAGAGTCCTACAACCGCATAATTGCTTTTTGGATGTTTGGGTTTTTCCTCAATACTGAGGCAATTGCCTTCTTTGTCAAACTCAGCAACACCGTATCTTTCCGGATCATTGACATAATAGCCGAAGACACTTGCCAATCCTTCTTCTGTAGCTTTTACGCTGGCTTTGAGAAGTCCGGTAAATCCGGCACCGTAAAATATGTTGTCGCCTAATACCAGGCAGACATTATCATTGCCGATGAATTTCTCACCGATAATAAAAGCCTGTGCCAATCCATCTGGAGATGGTTGTTCTGCGTATTCGAAATGTACTCCTAAATCGCTTCCGTCTCCAAGGAGACGTTTAAAACCAGGTAAGTCGAATGGTGTTGAAATAATAAGAATATCCTTGATTCCAGCCAGCATCAAAACTGATACCGGATAGTATATCATCGGTTTGTCGAATATGGGAATCAACTGTTTGCTGATTCCTTTAGTGATTGGATAAAGTCTGGTGCCAGACCCGCCTGCTAAAACTATTCCCTTCATATATCTTCTCTGTTGGAACACAAATATTAATTAACGTGGCAAAGGTACTAAAAATAATTGAAACTTGAATAGAAAAATCGATAAAATCGTTGTTTTTCCAAGAAAAAACATATTTATGAAGAAAAAACGCCCCTTTGATTTTGATATTTAGTGATTTTATTGTATTTTTGCAGAACAATTGAAAACATTAAAGTATAAAACGAAATAAGAATGGGAATATTTTCAAAACTATTCAGTCATAAAAATGACGATAAGAAAGTAGGTGGAATGGAAGATTACATGACGCTGGTCCGTGTATACTTCCAGGCTGCATTGGCTTCTCAATTAGGTATTACTAATCTGGCAATGTTGCCAGACTTGCGAGTGTTCAAGACCAGTTTGCATGTTCCAACTGTAAACAATCGTCTTGGTATCGGCGAGAAGGCGCAGGTTAAGAAAATGATGAAGAATATCTATGATACTGATGATTCTTTCTTCAAGGAGATTGATTCTAGTATCCGTAAGAACTGTCAGAAACTGCAGGATGTGAATGTGTATCTCATCCAGTTCCAGAACTTCACCCAGGATTTGATGATGCTGATGGGCAACTTGATGAAGTTCAAGCTGCGCTTGCCTAGCTTTATGAAAAATTCTTTATACAAGTTGACAGCAAAGACTGTAGATGATATCTTCAACAAGAATGATTACAGCGATGCCAGCACATTGAAGACTGTGTTCCAGTTGCGCCAATTCAACAAGCGATTAGCTTTCAGCCAGCAGTGGGTGACAGATTTTGCTTTCCAGGTATTGATGCTTGCAAAGAAGGAGCCACGTCCATCTGATGAAGATGTTGAAAAGGCAAAGCAAAAGATGGGAAAGTAAGTAAATCCCTTTAAATTTTAAAAAATATAGTAGAAAATTTGTTTTTTTCAAATTATTCTCTTAAATTTGTAGCCAAAAACAAAAAAGCATGAGTGCAAATGAGAAAACAATCAATACGTTTGCCACGAGAGTAAGGCAGATGATTCTCAAGTTTGACGAGGTCAAGCAGGAGAATACGGAGCTTTATGCCATGGTGGATGAGCGTGATGCCAAAATAAAGGAATTGGAGGATAAGTTGACTCAGGCGCAGCATGATTACGACAGTTTGAAGATGGCGAAGATGATGACGATTTCTGATGCAGATATTGAAACTACTCAGAAACGTATCGCCAAGCTTATCCGAGATGTCAATAAATGTATTACGCTACTGAGCGATAAATAATCGGACCGATGGTAGATCAAACACAAGACAAGTTACAGATTAGGTTACATGTCTATGATACTGACCTCTCGGTAAGAATACCTAGAGAGGATGAGGAGTATTATCGTAAATCTGCAAAATTGATTGACGATATAGTGAATTCATATACAAAAATCTATAAAGGCCGTAAGAGCGACAAGGAGATTTTGTATATGTCACTACTTGATGTGGCGCTGAGATATGAAAAGGAAGAGGGTAAGAATGATACCCAGCCTTATAATGAGATTCTTGAGAAGTTGACTGCCGAGATAGAAGACGCTCTGAAATAATAAGCAGCTAACTTTGAGTGAATTTTAATAAATATATATATAAATAATGATGGTAATAATTATAGCAGCCTTAGTCGGTCTCTGCCTTGGTGGAGCGGTGGGCTTTTTCATTTTCCGTTATGTTATCAAGGGAAAATATAATGAAATGATTGATACTGCCAATAAAGAGGCAGAAGTATTAAAGGAGAAAAAACTTCTCGAAGTGAAAGAGAAGTTCCTCAATAAGAAAGCTGAGTTGGAGAAGGAAGTGCAGCAGCGCAATTCCCGTATTCAGCAGAGTGAGAATAAACTTAAACAGCGAGAAATCTCTCTCAACCAGCGTCAGGAGGATCTCGGTCGTCGCAAGCAGGAGGTTGATCAGTATCAGCAGCGTGTTGATAATGAAAAGAAACTTCTCACTGTCAAGCAGCAGGAACTTGAGAAGATGCAGAAGCAGGAGCAGGCTAAGCTAGAAGAACTTTCCGGATTGAGCGCTGAGGAAGCTAAGAATCGTCTCGTGGAGAGTTTGAAGGATCAGGCGCGTCTTGATGCTGCCAGCTATATCAATGAAATTATTGATGATGCTAAGCTGAATGCTAACCAGCAGGCTAAGAAAATCGTTATCCAGACTATCCAGCGCGTGGCTACGGAGACTGCTATCGAGAACTCTGTCAGTGTATTCCATATTGATAACGATGAGGTGAAGGGCCGTATCATCGGTCGTGAAGGTCGTAATATCCGTGCATTGGAGGCTGCTACCGGTGTAGAAATCGTAGTGGATGATACTCCTGAGGCTATCGTTATTTCTGCTTTCGATCCAGTGCGTCGTGAGGTTTGCCGTCTGGCTCTCCATCAGTTGGTTGCTGACGGTCGTATTCACCCAGCCCGTATCGAGGAGGTAGTTGCCAAGGTGAAGAAGCAGTTGGAGAATGAGATTATCGAGACTGGTAAGCGTACTGCTATTGACCTCGGCATCCATGGCTTGCATCCTGAGTTGATTCGCATCGTAGGTAAGATGAAGTATCGTTCTTCTTATGGTCAGAACCTTTTGCAGCATGCTCGTGAAACTGCTAATCTCTGTGCTGTCATGGCTTCTGAGTTGGGCTTGAATCCTAAGAAGGCTAAGCGTGCCGGTCTTTTGCACGATATTGGCAAGGTACCTGATGAGGAGAGCGAGTTGCCACACGCATTGTATGGTGCCAAGATAGCTGAGAAGTATAAGGAAAAGCCAGATATCTGTAATGCCATTGGTGCTCACCATGATGAGATGGAGATGAACACCTTGTTGGCTCCTATCGTTCAGGTATGTGATGCTATCTCTGGTGCCCGTCCTGGTGCACGTCGTGAGATTGTTGAGGCTTACATCAAGCGTTTGAACGATCTGGAGGCAATTGCCATGAGTTATCCTGGTGTAACCAAGACTTATGCTATCCAGGCTGGTCGTGAGCTTCGTGTTATCGTTGGTGCAGACAAGATGACTGATGAGCAGAGTATCAAGCTCTCAGACGAGATTGCTACCAAGATTCAGAATGAGATGACTTATCCTGGTCAGGTTAAGATTACCGTCATTCGTGAGACACGTAGCGTAGCTTACGCTAAGTAATTTTTGAGAATATTGAAGTTTAAATTGTCGTTTCCTTACCTTTGGTTGGGGAATGTATCTTGATAAAGCCGTGCTCTTTTTATAGGGTACGGCTTTTTTTTCTAAATAATATGATAAAGGCAGAACAGAAAGTATTAAAGCGTTTCAACAAGGGCTGTGTGGATTATCATCTTCTGGAAGATGGTGATCGCATTCTCATTGCTTTGAGTGGCGGTAAGGATTCCCTGGAACTGGTTAGGCTGCTGGCTCAGCGTGCCCGTATCTTCAAACCGCATATAGAAGTGGAAGCAGCTCATATCATCATGGATAATATTCCTTACGAGACTTACCGCTCTTATCTTCAGGATTTCTGTGCTGAGAATGGCATCCGGCTCCATATTCTGCACAGTTCTTTCGATGAATCCACCGATCCCCGCAAGACCCGTTGCTTCCTCTGTGCCTGGAACCGACGCAAGACGCTCTTCGAGTTTGCTGTAAATAATGGTTTTAACAAGATAGCCTTGGGCCATCACATGGATGATATCCTCGTCACCCTGCTGATGAATATCACCTTCGAGGGTTCTCATTCCACCATGCAGCCCAGTCTTCCTTTAAAACATTATCCGCTCACCATCATCCGCCCCCTTTGTCTGGTGCATGAGGCAGATATCCGGCAGGTAGCAGAAGAGTTGCATTTCACTAAGCAGAAGACGTTGTGTCCTTACGAAGAGACTACCCGCCGTTCGGATATGCAAGCCATCTTCCAGCAGTTGGAGCAGTTGAATCCCGAAGCCCGCTACAGTCTTTGGCGATCTGTTTTTGTGGAATAAAATATGGTAGAAGAAGCAATCAAAAACGAAAGTAGTTGCATGTACTCATGCAACTACTTTCATTGGACAATGCATTAGGCTTCATTTGCCATTGAAGCCTATTGCATTTTTTTATGCATATGAGTGCATACCCGTAAGGAAGTAATTTACTCCGAAGTATGTCATGGCAATGCTCATGAAAGCCAGGGTGATATAGATGTGATACACCAGCGGCTTGCGGAAGACCGGCAAGCTTTGTGTATGTACCACCACAGCATAAATCATGAAGGTGATGAGTGCCCATGTCTCCTTGCTATCCCAACTCCAATAGTTTCCCCAGCTGACATTCGCCCAGATGGCACCGATGAAAATGCCGAATCCCATGGCCGTAAGGGCAGGGTAGAGGAATATGCGACTCAAAGTCTGTAGTTCCTCTGCATGAGATTGCATGCAGATGCCCATAATGCCACAGATGAAGGTTAGCGACAGAAGGGCGTAGCTCATCATGATGATGCTTACATGAATGCTGAGCAGCGGGCTGTTCAGTACGGGCATCATCTGTCCGATGGCAGGATCCATCTGGTTGATATGGCTTACGAGCAGGAAGAAACCTGATAGCATGAATCCGAATACCATCACGATGCGGATGCGGAACTGCATGAAGATGGAGATTAGCAACACAAGCCATGCCACGCTGAGCATGCTCTCATAGCCATTGGATAATGGTACGTTTCCGCTGATAATCCATCTCAAAGCCAAACCGAATGTCAAGGCAAGGAAGGATATGCAGAGCAATATCGGTAAGGTAATATCCAAAGCCTTTAATTGGCGATTTTTTGTCATGCGATAGATGGTGTAGAAGAGGGCGATGAAACCCAATGTAAGGTTCACCATAAATAGAATGGTAGCGAAAGGAAAGTCATTGTTGATTCGTTCTGCCTGGTATTGAATCTTTGACGGCAAAGAACTTCCACTACTTACCTCTTGGTATTGCAGCATCTTGTCGAAGAAGATGTTCACACGGTCCATGTTACCTTTTTGCACATCGCCATAAAGCAATGAGAATACATTCTTGATATAGAGTGCATGTTGATACTCTACTGCAAGTGGCAACTTATCTACAGGAGCGAACCAAGTGGTGGTACCAGCCTTGATGAAAGGATGATCCTTGGTAGCCTTCACGTTCTTGGTAAAGGTATAGGGAAGAACCTTTAATGAGATACCTTCCCGCAATTCCATGATGATTTGTATTTTGCTGTCGATATCAGCGGCTTGCTGGTGGAATTTGTCCTGCTGGCCATTGTAGTATTCCTGCACATAAAGTCCGATGGTGTAGCCCCCCATCTCACGATTGAAGAAAGTATTGAGTGAAGCATAGTCGGGCAGATTCATCGCCGTTTTCATTTCTCCGCTCTTGATCTTGATGAAAGGCTCGTTTGTCCAGACGTTTCCATAGAATATCCATCCGGAGAGAACTTGTTCTGCAGTCAATCCCTGATAGCTTCTGGCTCCATATATCTTCTTGCAGAAATCGAGGGCAAAGGTCTGTACCGGACAGATGCGGTCGTTGTAGAGAATATGAAGCTCGCCAAACTTCTCTGCAGTTTCCTTTGGCAATACAGCATTTTGGAGATTGCCTGTTGCAGATTCTGCATGCAGTGTCTGTATATTGCCCATGCTGAGGATGAGTGCTGTCATCAAGGCTCCCTTCTTGAGCAAAGGACTCTTCAGTAGTTTGCGATAACCGCCCTTAGGGTCGATGAGCATCCATACCAGAGAGATGAAGAGCAGCGCATAGCCAGTATAGGTGACTGGTATGCCGTATGGATCGGCATTGATGGCGAGCACGCTTCCCTTGCCGTCTTCATCGTAAGATGACTGATAAAGACGGTAAGACCGGTGGGAATAGATGTTGTTCATCGAAACTTCGCCTTCGCTCTTTTCATCTCCGTCTATTACAGTGAATTTTGAAGAATAGTCAGCCACGGCGTTGCTTCCATCGTGCATCTTCGCTTCAAACTTCTGCAGGCATAGCAAGAAAGGGAGTTTCTCTTCCTTCATACCCTGCTCTTCATCCTGAGCCATATAAGTATCTGTAGGCTGACCGATGCGCAGATGAATCATGCCCCGTTTAGCCGATATATGTGTGAGCAAAGCCCCGGCAAGGATGATGATGAAGGAGAGATGGAGTGCCAATGTAGAAGCGCACTTCACTTTTCTTTTGATGATGTAGAAAGCACCGAGGGCAGCAAGTACTGCCCAGATAAGAATGAACCACCATGCCCCATAGTAGTGGGCATGGGCATAATCCGTGCCCTGGCTTTTCTCCACGATGGTGGCGGCTGCCATGCATACGAGCACAAGGATGTAAAGAATGAATATAATCTTTTTAACCATACTTTGTTGGAATCTTGATAGAATTTCCGTTGCAAAAATACGATATTATTCGGAGACGAGCAAGAGATAATCCGTATATTTGTAGATTCTGATAAAAAAAGCTGCCAAATGCTTTTGATAGCCTGGCAGCTTTTCTTATTTTTGTTTCTTCATGTAAAGGCTCAGATAGCATTGATGAATGCCACTACAGCATCACGCTCTTCCTTGGTTGCATTATAGAAGTTGAGTGCTGAGTTGTAAGCATCACTGCGTTTGTCATAGCAGTGCCACATGATAGACTCTACTACGTTGCGGGCACGGCAGTCGTGCAAACGGTCGCTGCGACCAGTTAGCATGCTTGACAAACCACGTCCCCAGAGTGGAGTAGTGCGGCACCATCCTGTGCGGATGTCGTTAGCCATGAACAGACGGTGCTGTACCAAATCGGTGTATGGATAAATAGTCTGGTTTGGATACTTTGGCAACATGGTGTTAGGATCCTGACCAATGCTCTTAGCGTAAGCCTTTCCGTCAGCGGTAGTACCTGCTGTAGGGTGATAAATTACGAGCAGATAGCCGTTGCCGAACTGGTCTGCCTGATACTGGTTCTGGAACTTACCATGACCATAGTTAGGATGGCAGTGGATACAACTGCTGCGAACCCATGCTGGGCCAAGACCCTTACGTGGAGCCTCTGTGATGGTATTCTGCCTTTACTACAATCTGTTTTACTGGATAGTAATTGATACCAACTGCCATACGCTGTACGTTTGTGTAGTCGTATGATGTATTTTTGGTTTTGGAAGCGTATGGATTATAGTGCTCATAACGGCCAAAGAGATACATCTTCTGGTTGGACTGACGGAGTTTTTCAATTTGTGAGAAAACATTGTAGCCAGCCTCGATTCCGTATGCAAAAGCATTCTTGCTGACAAATGCTGAGTGATGGAATGGAGAGAGACCATTTAGACGATTAGTAAAGTACTTCAACTGTTTTGCATCACTCAGGTAACCATAGTCTGCCTGACCGCGTACAATCCAGTTATAATTATTGTATGTGAAGTCGATGGCTCCGATAGCTACCACACCTTTGTACTTAGATTCTGCTCCATCCTTGTTGTTTGGATAAGAGTTGCCGATGGCATGACCATAGTATCCGCTCAGACCGATGCGTAAGCCCTTGATGCAGTAGTTGTCGATACGGAGGGCTGTACCATATTTTATTGCAATTTCACCTTCGGTAGGAGTGCCTGGTCCCTTATTGATCCAACCTGTGTTGGTAAAGTTATCTGAGTTCAAGCCTGCCAGGAATTGCAATTCATATCTCCAACCCTTGGTACGTCCCCAAAAACTGACACCTGTCTGATGCCAGGTGCTTGGAAGAACCGTATTCTCACCTTCAGGACGATAAACAGTGAAGAAATTCAATGGCTCATGGCAACCTCGCCATAACCACCTACGCTGAGGCGCTTGCCGTTTACATGCTGCATCACACTATCGGCAGCCACAGTTTGTGCACTTGCCGTTGCCAAACCGGCAACCAGGGCAGCGGACATCAATCCAATTCTTAAACTGTTCATCTTTATTATTTTGAATTTATTGTTATCGTATAATCCTTAGTATAATAAAGAAAAGAGCGCAGATGTCTGTTTGCGGTCTCGACACTTTAGAGGCCTAGTATCTCCTTAAAGCCCTATAGCTTAATAAGGAATTACGCAGCTCTGCCGCTCGGGAGTGGCAATCATCACTGCGTTCTTTCTCGATTTCGGGTGCAAAGGTACGGAGTTTTAAAAAATCTTGCAATACCTAAAAATCGGTAAACAGTGGCATCCCCATTTCTAGGTATTGCGAGTTTCAAAACTTTTTAGTATATTTGCAGCCGAAATAGAAACATTATGAATGTTCTTGATACAAGGATGTTTTCATTTAAGGATAAAAGAAGATGAAAAATCAGAAGATGTATGAAGCTGACGACAAGATGATCAGCATCATTAGAGACAATTACAATATCTTGCAGAGCCTCGGTAGCTTCGGCATCAACCTGGGCTTTGGCGACAAGACTGTGCGTGAAGTTTGCGACGAGCAGAAGGTGGATACCTATACTTTCCTGTCCGTGGTAAACCTGACGATTAATGGTTACAAGGAGTATGACAATGCCGACCGCCTGTCGCTGCCGACCCTCTTGCATTATCTCAAAGCATCGCATGCCTATTACATAGATTTCCAGTTGCCGTTGATCCGTAAGGAACTGGTTGAAGCGCTGGATGAAAAGGATAATCTGGCACGCCTTATCCTCAAGCTTTATGATGATTATGCCCATAGCATCACCAATCACATGAAGTATGAGGAAAAGATGGTATTTCCTTATGTTCAGACACTTATCGATGGTAATGCCAGTGCGAACTTCGATATAGAGACCTTCTCGAAGCATCATGCTCAGGTGGACTTAAAGTTGAAGGAGTTGAAGAGCATCATCATCAAGTATCTGCCTTCGGATGGACTGCATAACAACCAGCTGAGTGCTACCCTCTATGATATATATAACAATGAGGTATGGTTGAAGCATCACTCTGAGGTGGAGGAAGAAATCTTTATTCCTGCCGTGAGAAATGCTGAACTTAAATTGAAGCAGAATGATGTGAGTGCAAAGATTTCGAACATGATTAACCAGACACCGATGAGCGATGAACAGTTGAGCGATCGTGAGAAAGATGTGATTGTAGCCTTGGTTCAGGGTATGACCAATAAGGAGATTGCGGATCATCTTTTTATATCTATCAACACGGTAATCACTCACCGCAGAAATATCGCCCGAAAGCTTCAGATTCATTCTCCTGCAGGCTTGACAATTTATGCCATCGTGAACAATCTGGTTGACATTTCTACTGTGAAACTCTAGTTTTTCCTTAGGAACAGTCATCATTGAAATGTTATTTTTTATAAAATGATAGTGCCTTCCCCACAAGCTGTGAGGAAGGCACTATCATTATATTTAGGTATGTGAAATCTTGTCGTCACCATTTAAGAGGATAATTTTGCTCGTTTAGATTTTGTTGATGTCCACATATCCATGCATCACGGCATAGATAGTGAGTGAAGAAACGTTTTTAATTCCTAATTTTTCCTGGATATTCTTGCGATGAGTAATCACGGTAGTGAGTCCGATACATAGTTGATCGGCAATTTCTTTGTTGATTTTGCCTTGTGCTATCAGGGACAGAACTTCGATTTCTCTATCAGTCAACACTTTTTCTTTTGGAGATGAGTCGCCCATCATCGGAATATGTTCACCATGGGGGTGACCTGAATGTTGCAGACTCATCAGTTCCTTGATCAGTTGCGTTTCTGGTACGTTGGTACAGATACAGTGGAAACCTTGCAGTTGCGAGTTGGGATCGAAACTGGGAGTCAGTACGATGGTATGATGGCGATGCTTTTCGTCAATGAAGAAGTAGCGATGCGCCAATACGATAGGCATTGCTACAAAATAGTGCATGAATCGCTCGGGTACACTCGATTCAAATTCACCGAATGTACCGAAGGTTTTGATTCTTACCATCGGAATAGCGCTTTCCAGCAGACTTTTCAGTCCCAATGCTGCCAGCGTATTATTATCTACAATGGCTAGTTCGGGCATTGATTTCCCTGCCATTGCTTTCATCATTTCTTCATTCATTATATCTTCTTTTTTATATATTTATAGGAAAGGGGTCAGGAAGGTGGCTGCAAACCATCCCTTGAATCTCTGCCACCCCGTGCGCCATTCTCTCCAGTTCTTTTCGTTGAGCAGGAAACTGTCTTTCTTCTCTCCATCGAAGAGCTTTACCAGCTGGTCTGTAGTGTAAGGGTCTACAATTACAGCATTCTCTTCGTAATCCCATCTAAGGCTTCTGGCATTGAGATTGGCGCTGCCCACCGTACAGAACTTTCCATCTACCATGATAATCTTGGTATGATGGAAGCCTGGTGTGTACATCCATACATGGCAACCAGCCTTCATCAGCTTATGGGCATTATAGAAACCGCAATCTGGAGTCAATGGAATATCGCTCTTGGTAGAGAGCATGATTTCTACCTTTACGCCTCTTTTTACTGCATTCTTCAGTGCTTTCTTCAGTTTGTGGCTTAGGGTGAAGTAAGGACTGATGAGCTTGATGCTGTCCTGTGCGTCGTTGATGGCGTTCACATAGAAATAACGGATGATATCCTTGGTGATATGGGGCTCACGGTTAATGATGCCTACCGTTTTATGATAGGCGGTAGCAGTGGTGTCGGGTTTGAGATTCTCTGCCAGATAATCTTTTTTCTCCTTGCGGTAATACTCTTCGCCGTCAATATGCTGACCGCTAACCTTGTTCCACATCTTGAGGAATATCTTTTGCAGGGTATTCACCTCGCTACCATCAATGCGGCAGTGCATGTCATGCCATTCGCCTACTACTTCTGTCCCATTGATATAATAGTCGGCAACGTTCATACCTCCTGTATATGCAATCTGTCCATCAATGACCACGATTTTACGGTGATCACGGTTGAAGATGGCATGTACCCATGGAAACTTAACCGGCTTGTATTCATATATTTCAATGCCATTGGCACGTATTCTCTTGAGATGCCGTTTGCGCAATGGCTTGTTGTTGGATGAGTTTCCGAATCCGTCATACAAGGCTCTTACCTTTACACCCTCCTTTGCCTTCTCAGCCAGGAGGTCGAAGAGTAGGGAGGCGATGCTGTCGTTGCGGAAGTTGAAGTATTCCAGATGAATGCTGTGTTTGGCTTGACGGATTGCCTGAAACATATCATCAAATTTCTCCTGTCCGCTCATCAGGAGCGTAACAGAATTATCGTGAGAAAAACTCACACCTTTCCCACGAAGCTGATTAACTATCAATGAATCGCTTGTCTGTGCGCTGCACAGCGAACAGACAAGCATCAGTGTTATCGTTGTTATTATCTCTCTGAGTCTCATGTCAACTCCTAATAATCTATTTGCTATAAATTATTAATTATAAATTATTAATTAAAATCACACCATGCAGGCATAGTGATCAACGATGCCTTTCAAATGATTATCCTTATCTACTACGAGTACTGTATGTACCTTGTACTTATGCATAATGCGCTGAATTTCCGAAATCTTGGTCTTCGGAGTCACCATCTTAGGAGTGGTGGTCATGATGTCGTTCACCGTCTTGTTGAAGAACTCAGCCTGCCATTTCTCCATGGCACGGCGGATATCGCCATCAGTAATCAATCCGATGACACGATTGTCTTCATCAAGCGAGATTCCCAATCCCAGTTTGCCCTTGCTGACGTGGATGATAGCCTCGCCCAGGTGCATCTCCTTAGGGATGATTGGCATATCGTCGCTGCGCATCACATCTTCTGCGGTAGTCAGGAGGCGCTTACCTAATTCGCCACCAGGATGGAACTGTGCAAAGTCGCGCGGCTTGAAGTGGCGTACCTGCATCAGTGCTATTGCCAAGGCATCTCCCATCGCCAAAGCCGCAGTGGTACTGCTGGTTGGAGCAAGGTTCAGCGGACAAGCTTCCTTCTTTACCTTTACTGTGATATGGTGATTGGAATATTTCGCCAACAGGGAATTGGGATTTCCCGTAATCGAAATAATAGGCACATTCATGTGGAGTACCATTGGAATGAAGCGAAGCAACTCATCGGTCTGGCCACTGTTGCTCAGTGCCAGAACTACGTCTTTATCTGTCATTACGCCTAAATCACCGTGATATACATCCAGAGGATTGATATAGAAAGCAGGTGTACCTGTTGATGCCAGAGTAGCTGCAATCTTGGCACCTATGTGTCCACTTTTGCCTACACCGGTTACGATAATCTTTCCTTCGCAATGATACATCATATCTACTGCCTTCTCAAAATTACTATCCATATAGGAAATTTGATCGAGTATGGCTTGAGCTTCGTCACGAAGGGCTTGCTCTCCATACGAGCGGACTGTCATGTAGTCAATATCGTTTATCTTGTGATTCATTATTTTCTAAAATAAATGTTCTTTATTGAATGGAACTAATATATTAGACAAGCAAACTAATATACTTAGACAAGTTAATTAATATACTTAGACAAGTAAACTAATATACTTAGACAAGTAAACTAATATACTTGGACAAGTTAATTAATATACTTAGACAAGTAAACTAATATACTTAGACAAGTAAACTAATATACTTAGACAAGTTAATTAATATACTTTGTTAAGCGAGCAAATCAGCTATGAGAGCCTCCAGCTTGTCTAATTCCAGCATATTGGCAGCGTCACTTTTTCCCTGATCAGGGTCTGGGTGTACCTCAAAGAAGTAACCGGTTGCGCCGAATGCCTTTGCTGCCATGGCCATGGCTGGTACGAACTTGCGGTCGCCCACGGTTTTGCCATCGCCAGCGCTTGGTCGCTGCACACTGTGAGTGCAGTCCATGATGACATTAGGAACAATCTCCTTCATATCAGGGATATTACGGAAATCAACCACGAGATTGTTGTAGCCGAAGCAGTTGCCGCGCTCGGTGAGCCATACTTCCTTGGCACCGCTGTCCAAGGCTTTTTCTACAGGATATTTCATATCTCTTCCGCTCAGGAACTGTGCCTTCTTGATGTTGACAATCTTACCCGTTTTAGCAGCTGAAACCAAAAGATCGGTCTGTCGGCAGAGGAAGGCTGGTATCTGGAGAATATCGCATACTTTGCCTACAGCCTCAGCCTGATAACTTTCATGAATATCTGTGGTGATGCGAAGTCCATACTTTGACTTGATATCGCTGAGCATCTGTAGACCCTTTTCCATACCAGGACCACGGAAAGAGTGGATGCTGGTTCGGTTTGCCTTGTCAAATGATGCTTTGAATATAATATCGGTTCCTAACTTCTGGTTGATGCGAACGAGTTCCTGAGCTACTGTGTCCAGTAGTTCCATCGACTCGATGACGCATGGTCCTGCTATGAATGTTGCCATAATTATACATGTTTTATTGTTATTGACTGCAAAGTTATTAAAAAAAGAAGAGAAAAGCAAAGATTCATGAACCTTTTTTGAGATATTATCTTTTGGGGCGTATCTTTTTCAATTTATTATGATGATATTTCAATGAAATTCTGTAAATTTGCAGTGTCTTAGACGTTACTTGGATGAATGTTCTAAGGAAGAAATAGTATTGATTAATAGAATAGTCGAAGATGAAACTGATAGCAGATAGTGGTAGTACCAAGACCGATTGGGCATTGATAAGTGACCAGGGGGATGTGTTGATGACTTGTAATACTCAAGGCATCAATCCGATTCATCAGAGTGATGCTGATATATTGCAGATTCTCTGTGATAAACTAGTGTTGAACGAGCAGCCTCAGGAAGTGTTCTTTTATGGCAGTGGTGTAACTGAGGCGATGAAACCTCGTATGCAGTCCTTGTTGCAGCAGTCTTTCCCGGAAGCTAGGGTAGAAGTGGAAGGTGATATGTTGGGTGCTGCTCGTGCTCTGTTTGGTGATAAACCGGGTATTGCCTGTATCTTGGGTACAGGTGCCAACAGTTGTCTTTATGATGGAAAGAACATCGTTATGAATACTCCGCCGCTGGGTTACATCCTGGGGGATGAGGGTAGTGGAGCTGTATTGGGTAAGCTGTTTCTGAATGGTATCTTCAAGGGAACACTTCCTGCTTCTCTCAAGGAGAAATATCTGGCATGGTCAGGACTTGATTACCCTACTATTATTAATAAGGTATATAAAGAGCCTTTAGCCAATCGCTTTCTGGCTTCTATCTGTCCTTTCATTTCCCAGCAGATAGCCGAGGGAGAGAAACATGAAAACGGTAGCGATGAGCTGAACGAAGCCATGGCGCTCTACCGGATGATATTAAGTAGCTTTGACTTGTTTTACCGTAACAATCTAGTTCCTTATATTGATTATGTGAAGGCCAGCGTTGAGGACATCAGCAGATTGACGTCGGGAGTGAAAGCTTGGGATGCTTCTTTGGGCGAAAATCAGGAAGTAGGGTTTGTGGGAAGCATTGCCCACTATTTCGAATCGCCTCTCAGAAACGTGATGGAAGATGAACATCACCTGAAGATTGCTCTCATATTAAGAGCCCCAATGAAGGGGCTGATTGCCTTTCATTCTCTTCGGAAAGGGTAAAAGAATGGCTGTGAAGAAAAAGCTGGTGACGGGTGCTGCCATCAACTCGGGTAAGAACGCCTACGACTGGAGTAAGTACAAGAGTATCTATGATACCAATGGCGATTTGCTTGATACCGACTGGGTAGATTCCCAAGTATGACCATCTTCAACCGTGCCAGTGCATCAGTCAGCAATGCCAATATGTTGGAGGGTATTCAGGAGGCTGTGAAGGTAGCCGCTTGGCCTGTTAAATAAAGAAAGTTATGTGAAGTTTTTGGATTTAGCATAAGTGTTACGGCGCATGCCAGAGTGTTATTTTCTGGTGTACGCCCTTTTTGTGTACCAATTTCTTTTCCAAAAAAGACAAAAATATGCCCTTGTATCATTCTGTACGTATCTGTTTAACAAATTACTACATAGGTGTAGCCGTTTTTTCTTTATCTTTGCACCATAACTACATAGAACTATAACAATTTATATAATTAACATGAGAAAGATAGTTATGATTTTGGCGGCAGCTGCCCAGTTTGCATGGGCTAGTGCACAAGTGGCACCTGCTGATAGACGTATGACGAAGATGGGACTTACTGCAGCCCAGTTGGCGCATTATATGGCGCCAGGCGTCAACCTTGGTAATACGATGGAAGCTTGCGATTGGAATGATATCTTTACCAACAACGCCGGCTTGAAGTCGGAGACTTCATGGCAGAATGACAAGACAACTGAAAGTTATATCCAGAGCTTGAAGAAGCAGGGATTTAACAGCCTTCGCATTCCCACCTCTTGGGTGGCTGGTCATATTGTAGACAAGGAGAAGATGACGATAGACCCTGCTTGGATGCTTCGTATCAAGGAGATTGTGAATTACGGTCTCAATGCCGGACTCTGTGTCATCATCAACGAACATTGGGATGGTGGTTGGATGGAGCATGATGCTTTTACCAATCAGACGAATGTTTCAGAACATAAGGAGATGTATCGCAAATTGTGGGTCAATATTGCCAAACAGTTTAAGGACTATGATCAGCGCCTACTCTTTGCGGCATTGAATGAACCTGGAGTAGGTGGAGCAAGTCCGCAGGCAAAGGGAGAAATGCTGGCTCCCGACAGCAAGGAGTTTGCCGACAGACTCCTGGAATATGAGCAGGTGTTCCTGGATGCCGTTCGTTCTACCGGTGGCAAGAATGCCAAACGTGTACTCATCATGCAGAGTCCGAAGACGGAGATAGATCTGGCTGAGAAGGATACCTATGATATTGCCCGTCTCAAGGATTCGGCAAAGAACCGGTTGATGGCAGAGGTACATTTCTATGATCCATATATCTTCACCCTGATGGACAAGGATGCCGATTGGGGCAAGGTGGCACTCTACTGGAAGGGACATGCGCCTGCTGACGATCAGGGACGCACCGTCAACACCATCTCGTATAACAATAAGAATGTGGATGCCTATCAGCATATTACCAACCTGGTGATGAAGATGAAGAAGAAGTTCGTGGACAAGGGTTATCCTGTTGTCATCGGTGAATATGGTGCCAACCGCAAGGATGCTTCTCTCTATGGGGGTAATCAGAAACTGCATGATGAAAGTATGATGGCATGGTACAGTTCCGTTACTGCCGAGATGCTGAAGGCTGGTCTCATTCCCTACGTTTGGGACATCAACGTGCAGCCTCTTCCTCACATGACGCTCTTCAACCGTGCCAAGGAAGTAGTTTCCGATTCTTATATATTTAAAGGTGTAATGGATGGAGCTGAGATAGGTATGGAAACCTATCACAAAATCTATCCTAAACCATGATATCCGGGGCTCTCAGAGCCTCGGATTGGCAGGGGGAAAGCAACTAAAAACTTACCTGATGAAACATTGGTAAAAAAGTATCAGCATCTGCAATGATAGTATCATGCTTTTTGCCGGAAATGTCCTATCTTTGCATCAGATAACAATTAACAATAATATTATAAACCTATTTAATTTTTAAGCTTATGAAAAAGTTTTTTACTTTAGTATTCGGCGTATTGTTCGCTATGTGTGCTAATGCTGCTACTCTTGAAATTGGAGAACCTAGCAACAATGTGAAGGATGGTGATAATGTGTGGTATGATGCTGCAACAAAGACCATCACATTCTTTGAGAACTGGAGCTATCGTCCTGGTTGGTGGTTGGGTTCTAAGGATTGCTCTGCTTATGATGATTTCGTTCTGGAAATTGAGAATCCTGATAAAGTAACCGTTCAGGTAGTAGTAGAATATGATGCTAAGGATGAAGCTGGTAAGGAAATTTGTTCAACAGCTCAGGGTAGTGATGGTCAGGTTACCGTTCCTCTGAATGCAGATTATAAGAATGTTGTCCGTCAGATTTATTTGCAGTGTGCTGATGGCGCTCCTAAGTCTGTAACTTTTAAGAGTGCTTATTTCCAGAATGCAGTAGAGCAGTCTGAGGTAGAATTGACTTTGGTAGAAGGTCATACTATTTTGGCTACAGAGTTTGACAAGTATGCTGATGATACAAAGATTAAGCTTAGCTTCGAAAATCAGACTGATCCTTATGAGTCTCGCAAAGGTTGGGGAATTGGTGGATTTGCTAATTCTGACAATTGGACTCCAACATACAGTATCAGTGCAGGTGATGGTAAGGCATTTGATGTGATGGTAACAGTAGGTGATTTCAAGAAGGCTGCCAAGAACGGTACTGATTCTTATGTAGATGGTCAGTATCACAAGGCAGGTGTCACCTTCAATATCTATAACCAGTGTAAGTTAGTGGGTGTCTATATTCTTCTTGAGAAGGATCCTTCTACCGGCATTTCCAACGTTACGATCCTTACTCCTGCTAAGTCTACAAAGATATATAATCTTGCTGGTCAGCAGGTTGACGCTTCTTATAAGGGCGTTGTTATTAAGAATGGAAACAAGTTTGTTCAGTAATAGGGAGTGTTTTTATTTACTCTTAGTTTTATAATTGGTTTAAGTACAAGGGGCTAGGTTGCGTGAGGCAATCTGGCCCTTTTAATTGCGTCCCGACGTAGCGCTTCTTACGTCCCGATGTAGGAAAACCTACGTCCTCGACGTAGTAACTGCTGCGTCGGGACGCATTTTCAGACCCATCGTGAGGAAAAAATAAACGCAGGCAAATCCACTTTGCCTGCGTTTGTTTTTCAGTTGTTTTACGTCTTAATGTTCCAGATACAAGCCGTTCAGCTTTTCCCGGAACACACTCACTTCATCGTTTACCAACTCCATGAAACCATGGGTCTTACTATTGGAAACTCCAGGATAAGGAGTGTAGTAATGCTCATTGATAGGTTCTCCTGCGTTTCTGCCGAACATCAGGTAAGCGATATGATGCTGTTTAAGTTCCGGCAGGAGTATAACAGCGAAGAGGCTGGAATCACCGATGGATTCGATGCCCGTTGTCATACCAAACGCATTGTTGTGCTCTTGTGCAAAAGGCAAAGCCTGAGCCACGATGTCCTTGATACTCTTCTGATATAGGGGGAGATTAATGGCATCCTTAGACTGGAGATAAGTGATGTTGATGACATCAATATTGTGGTCTGGATAACGTTCCATCAGTTTCTTGCCTGGCTGGTAGGTCTCCGAATAACCGTAAACCACATTCGTTACTTCCTCATCTGATAAGCAGTCCTGTATCTTCTGATAAAGCTTACTGTAATCTTCCGCACTCAACTGACAGTACCATGCTTTGCCGTCTATCGGAAGGAGATTGAGAATCACCGGAGCCTTGATGCCGTAACCATCTTTCAAGGTATCAAGATATTTTGCCACTTGCTGGGTGTATTCTTCCAGTTTGTCTTCATCTCCGTTGTAGTTTGGCATCGTCCAGTTCATGATGAGCAAGCCTCCCTTGCGGAAGTGATTGAGCACATCTTCCCGGATTGCCTTGAATGGAACTCCGTCTGCATTATGCTGCTTTCCGCTTTCGATGCCGCCCAGTTCATAACCGTTGGCTGCTGGTCGGTAACCGCAGAGTGCCTTCATGTCGCAGCGGTCGCTATCGCATTCCCATCTGTTCCAACCCATTCCGCTTAGGGTGCCGTACATCTGTCCGATGAGGGTTCCCTTGTTGGCGAAAGCCTTGAGGTTGGTTTTCAGATTCTCTGTGCGGGTAGTAAGACCGCTCATGGCAATCTCATCATACGATTTCTTTTTCTTTTCACCGCAGGATGAGAGAGCCATGAGTGCTGCAAAAATCAATAATAAATATTTGATTCTCATCTTCTTTTTTTATTCGTTATAAGCCTTCTTCATGGCTTCTACCACGGTAGGCAAGGTCCACTGTGGCACACTTCTGTCTGTTCCGTCGAAGATGCTCATCCAGTAGAAGGTGGCTACTCCGTAAGCCTTTGCCTGCTTCACGATGTCAGCAGCCTGGTCGGCAGCAGCCTGAATCTCGCTGGCAGAACTGTTCTTGCTGACGCTCTTGCTTCCATGAGTACCGTATTCACCGATGATGCAAGGAATGCCCTTGCTGATGAACTTTCTGTTCAGACGGGTGAACATATCAGCGATTTCCTTGCTGCAGGAAGCATCCCACTTGCCTTTGGCAAACCAGTCCCAAGGTGAGTAGGTGTGAACTTCTACTGCGATATGGCCATCCACCTTGTCGGTAGGGATGGCGAGGTTGTTCAATACGTCGTCACCATTAGCTGCAGCATAGGTATTGATGATGAGGTTGCGGGTCTCGTTGTTGCCACCGGTAGCACGTACTGCATTCACGAAACTCTGGGCATATCCGTTCAAACCCTTATAGCTGCTTGCGCTCTTTGGTGCATTCCAGGTGTTGTCGGCATCAAGCATCTCGTTGTAACCTTCGAACATCAGGTGCTGGTCGTAGTTCTTGAAACGGGTGGCAATCTGAGTCCAGAGATATTCAAACTTCTCCTTGTTCTCGTTATAGTTGGCTTCATCAGCCTTGATCCAGTGCTTCACATCCTCATCGTCTGCACCTGTATCATGGTGAACATTCAGGATGCAGTACATTCCGTTATCAATGACGTAATCTACGATTTCCTGTATTCTGTTCATCCAGGCTTCATCCACGGTTCCGTCTTCCTTCATGTGCTGGAACCAGGTAACTGGGATGCGGACAGAATTAAAACCGTTCTTCTTCAGAAAATCTACCATCGGTTTGGTGGTAGGAACCTGTCCCCAAGCTTTCTCGAAATCAGTAACCGAGTTGCTGTTCATGTTCATCCACATGGCAACCACATCTGTGCAGTTGCCGAAATTGGTACCGATGCCCATGTTCTTCACAGCATCTACTGCGCTTTCCTCTACGTAGTTGGCATTCAGGTTTACCTGGTCACGGGTAATCACGTTCTTGCTGCTCAATGCTGCCTTCCACCAGTCGTTGGATGGCATGCTGCTTCCATACCAAGGCATGAAGAAGCTCCATTTTGCATCGGCGTTCCATGCCTCATCGATGCCGGCGGTAGCTGTGTTGCTGTTGGCATCAGTACCACATTCTGCCAGGGCTACGAGCTTGCCAGGATAGCGTGCCTGAATCTCCTTGAACTCCTGAGCCTGCTTGGCAGCATCATAACCATAGAGATCTCGACCGATGATATCTACATACTTATTGCCTGGATACCAGTCGGCATCATTGTCATAGGTATTGGCATCGCCATTGTAATTCTGTGTGGTCCAAGTCCAAATCAGGTTGTGGATTCCCTTGCTCTGGAAGTAGTCGAACATGGTCTGCCAAAGTTTCTTGTAGGTTTCAGCACCATCATATCCCCACCAGAACCAGGACTTGCCCCAGCTGGCTCCTGATTTCAGACAGGCATTGCCGGCTGCCTCATGGAAAGGACGCCAAATGGCAACAACGCCTGCATCCTGCAACTTCTGTAAGACTTCTACCACCTTATCCATTTCCTGATAGAACCATTTGTTCTCCCAAGTGCCTGCCGTCAATGCGTTGGCAGCCTTGAAGGTGGTTTCGGATGGGGTGCAGGTCACGCCACTGCCATCTGTTCCCGGAACTGTGCTTTCAGTCTTAGGCACGTTGAAGTGCCACATCAGCGATACCAGTCCGCCCTGATCTGCCCAGTTGGTGACAGGAGTGATGTCGTTATAGTTGATCCATCCGTTGGAACCCTGCTTAGGAACATAGATATGGATGAAGTCATAGCAGTTCATGGCAGGATATTTGCCTGTTGCCTTATAGATCTTGTCTGCTTCCTGGGTGTTCCAGTTGACGTTGGCGATGACCGAAGAGATGGTCTTGCTGCCATAATTCAGCTGCAGATATTTGTAGAGACGCTTGGTCTTTTCTGTAGCAGCGGGGTCAGCGAGATTTACATCTTTCACTTCGCTTTCGTGATAGATAGAGAAGACAACATTGTTAATCTTGTTGATGTCGTAGGTTTCGAAAGCACCGAAGTCTTCCAGGCCTTTCAGATAAATTTCCAGTTGGTTGTTGGCATTATGCTTCATGCTGCTGATGGTATTGCTTTCGCCTGTCAGATTCCATTCAGCTTGCTTTCCTTCCGAATTGTTGATAGTAATCTTGTCACCATCAGTTTGTGCCAAGGCAGTGAATGAAATCATTACTGCCAGAAGTGAGAGTAATATCTTTTTCATTGTCTTGCTATTTTAATGGATTTGTTGTTTATTTTGATGATGTATACACCGTGGGTTAAACCATCAAGAGAAATGATGGTCTTGTCGCCTGCGATGACCGGAGAGAGATTTACTGCCTTTCCGTCGAGAGCAAAGGCACTCACCTGGTTGCGGGTGCCGTCTACGATGATGCGGTCACCTTCGAAGGCAAACTTGTTGTTCGTTTCTACTTGTTTGATACCGGTGGTTGTTCCATAGGTGAAGGTAGAAACCTTCCACAGTTCGTAACTGGCAGTAGTGGCAGTTGAAGTCACGGTCATCTTGTCATTTCCGAAGGTCACTTCCGGTAGAGTGCTCAGTGCAAACTCTATCCTGCTTCCATCGTTGAATGAAACAAACAGCGACTTGCCATCGGCAGCTTTGGCTGAGATGCAGCTCAGAGCTACCAGTAAGGATAATGCTATTTTCTTCATATCGGGTTAATGTTTTGGTTAAAATCAAAAATGTGGCGCAGTTAATTAACTACGCCACAAATTTACAAATTATATTTCACATAAATGCGTTTTTTATGTTAAATATTTCTATCTTATGGAAGGACAGCAATCTTGGTTACATTCTTCAGGTCGCCCTGGAGGATGAATGCAGTATCACTCCAACCGTCAGAGATGCTGTTCACAGCTTCCATCATGGCTGCATCGAATACCTTTACAATGCAGCTCTGATCACCATTCCAGTCGGCTACAGTATCAATACCGCCCCAGTTGGCGTTGTTGATCTGAACCTGACCGGTAGCTCCTGCTTCTTTATAGAAGAGCATCTTGGAACCTACCTTGACACCCAACTTGATGAGGTCTGCCTTCATGATACGGAAACGACCGGTGTCATCCCAAGTGAAGTTGTATGGATACTTGATGGCGCTGTTGTCCATGTTGGTTGTGATAGTAGCGATATCCTTTTCTGCAGGAACCACCTTGAACTCTGGACCTTCAATCTTGTTGCCGTCTGGGTCTTCCATCACGATCTTGTAGGTACCAACTTCTGCATTGGCAGGAACCTGGCATACAATCTCAGTATTGGTACGAGAGGTATAGCGGTTTACCTTGTAAGAACCGATATAGAGGTTCTGGATGTTCTGGAAGTTCTTGCCAGTGATGGTGATGGTTGAACCTGCTGTAGCTTCTCCAGGAGTGATAGAAGCGATAGCTGGATCGGTAGCTGCCTTGATGCTCAATGCATCCTTCACCTCTATGGTTGTACCATTCTTCAGGTTGAGCTTGAAGCCTGTACCGGCGCATGCTGCAGGAACTGTTACTGCTATGGCATTGGCATTCTGAGCTGCAAATTTCTCAACGGTCTGCTCTACATCGCCAGGGAAGGTGATGCTTGCTACGAGGTCGAGATTTGTACCCTTGATGATGGTCTTATCGCCAGCTGTGATAGCTGCTGGTGTGCAAGAAGCTACGGTTGGCTTCACCAAAGTATAGGCTACTGTTACAGTCTTGCCGTTGGCGAGACTCAATGTGATATCGCCTTCCTGTGCATCCTCAGGAACAGTGGCAGTTACCTTGGTTGTCTCTACCTTGTTGAGCTGAGATGCTGCTGCATTAGGGAATGCAATGCCTGTAATCAGATCCATATCCTTACCGGTGATGGTGAGTTCGGCACCATTCTTCACTGGGTTAGGTGTTGCAACGAGCTGGGTAGGAACCACGGTGATGATGTTGCCTACAGGAACCTCGATACCGCTCTTGGTTACTACATAGAAGGTACCGTCTGTAGCCTTGGCTGGAACAGCAACAGTAATCTCTGCTACGCTCTGTGACTTGAAGTCGGCAGCATTTACAGTAGCGCCCTCAAACTTCACGCTGACAATCTGGTCGAATGAAGTCCCCTTGATGCTGAGAATTTCGCCAGCCTTGATGTTGCGGTCCTTGATAGGAGTCGCCTCAGGAGTATTGATGGTCAACTCTTCCTTGGTCTCCAGAGAGGTACCATCCTTGATGGTATCTGTCAATGTGATGACACCTGTATGAGCCTCAGCCGGAATCTTCACCTGGATGGTATAGCGGTCGTGACCTACGAACTCTGCCTCCTTGATGGTATCGCTACCTGCGAAGATAACGCCGTGCATCAGGTTGAGGTAATCACCCTTGATGGTTACTACATCGCCTACATTACCTACCATAGTACCTTCGCTACCTACGAAGAACTTGGTGATTTCGATGTCCTCACGATAGGTGATAGGAGATACGGATGTAATCTCGCCGCCCTTCTTGGTCTTCAGTACAATCTGACCCGGCTCGCATTTCTCGGCAGGAACCTGGATGGAAATCTTGCTGTTGTAACCGCTTTGGAGAGTCTCGTATGCGGTGATAGGATCTGCACCTGGAAGGTTGACAGACTCAATCTGGTCCAGATTGGTACCATAGAGATATAAGGTACCGCCACGGAGCACTGGGCATGGACCGAATGACTGGAGAGAAATCTCGTTACCATACTGGTCGGTAGAGAGGTCATCTCCGTCGCTGCACGCTGTCAGCGATAGCCCTACGAGGGCTACCACCAACATGGCGAATATTTTGCTTATCTTTTTCATATCAATTCAGATTATAAGTTTATTTGTTTGGAACCACACGGATGTTGTCAATCTTGATGATTGGGTTACAGTCTACACCGGTAGGCAATACGCTGGCATCATTGTATGCACCCTTGACAACAAAGATGTTGAAGGCACTGAAGTCGTTCACACCTGTATAGCTCAATCCCTTGTTGCCATCGTAGTCATAGACGAAGTCTGCCAATGGAATGGTTACGGTTACCCACTTACCTTCGGTGTTATATGTCTTGTCGTCTGTATTCTGCCATGGCATGTAGAGGGCACGTGCCAACTTACCCTGCTCGCGGAAGAAGGTGTTGTTGGCTCCTGCCAATACGTTGCCATAGATATCCTGTACACCTGCACCACCATTGGAAACCTGGCTTACGCTACCAAAGTAAATCTGCATAGGTGCAGCCGACCAACCGTTGTCCTTAGGGATGCACATCTCAAACTTCAGGCTCATGTTCTTCCAATCGCTGAAGTCTGCAAGATCCTGCATACGTGGACGGCTGGAGTAGGTCTCTGGGTCCTGCCAGCTTCCTGGCCAGTACTCGAACGAGAAGTTACCGTCGTTCCAGCCTCCGTCTGCGCCCATGGCTGTCTCACCGAGTACCATGTAGTTGCCAGAAAGTGATGTGCCATCAGATGTAATGGTACGATTGTGCCAACCATTGTTGCCCAACACTTCTCCACCTTCCTTCCAAGGAGTATCGAAGTCGAAGAGCATACCGCGGTTGTCCATATAGCGGAAGCCAGCCTTGGTAGTACCGTTGATGGTTGTGATGGTAATAGGCTCGTGCTTAGGCATATCCTCTGGCATGTTGAAGCGGATGCTGTTCTGGGTGATCTTCAGGTCCTCGTAAGGAATGGTGTAGTTATCACCCACCTTGATAGTCAGATGACTGTTGTCGTAATCCAGGAAGTAGTCTCCCTTGATAGTTACTTCCTCGCCTGGAGCTGCCCACTCGTTGCTCATGCTGTGGATGGTTGGAGCTGGCACGATGGTCTTGAAATCGTATGCCACGGTGTCCTGCTTGCTGGTGATGAAGTAGATCTTATCACTTACCTCGTTAGGGATAGCCTTTGGCACGGTTACGATGATGGTGTTGTCCGTCATGTAACTGGTGTTCAGGACTGCTGACTGGTCGTTGAAGTTGATCTTGGTCACACTTCTCAGGTTTCTACCCACAATACAGATGGTATTGTTGAGGGATGCACCAGTAAGCAGTGAGTCCTTGCTGGCAGCATCCACAGGGCGAACATAATCGATGGTAGGAGTTCCGCCTGCAACTTCATACTTGTCTGGCTCGTCCTCGCAAGAAGTGAATCCTGCGCTGGCTGCAACAAGTGCCATGGCGAATAAAGCCCCATTTATATTCTTGATATTCATAATGAAATTCTCTTAATTGATTAATAACTATATGTGTTACGTACATCTACATGGATTGGAGTAGCATTGCTACCCAGGTTAGGGTTCAGGGCTACGTCCTCTGTAGGGAATGGCAAAGTAAAGCTGCTGGCTGTTACATTAGGTGCTGGGGTATTCTCATCATACTGCATTTCTGAGTTGTCCCATGTACCACTGTTGTAGTATGCCTTGTAAACTGCATCGCAGTTCCACATCGCATTGCGGTGCTGTGCCTTCAATTCCTTGATGCAGCTGTCTACATCATAGTATGCACGGCGTACGAAATCATACCAGCGGTCACCCTCACCTGCAAACTCCAGGCGGCGCTCCTTCCAGATGTCATCGAATGTAAGAGAGGTCTTTCTTACGAATCCCTGCCACTCGTATGCACGGCCACGAACCTTGTTGAAGCAATCCAGGGCAAGTGCATCGGTATTGTTACCCATCTGTACCTGTGCCTCTGCATAAATCAGATAGATGTCTGAAAGACGGAGGAGTGGAGTAGGGAGAGCATTAGACATACGGGTTGGAGTGATGCCCAGTTCTTCCTTGTGGTCATAGTTGTCACCATAGAGGTTCTTCACGTTGCTACCACCGCAAGGACCCTGGCACTGACCAGTTGCAGCTGCATTGTAACCCTTGTTATACCAGAAATCCAGGTAAGAGAATCCCTTCTTCAGACCGTCCTTCTGTGCATTGGCAGGAAGATCGTGGTCTCTCCAGAAGTAAGAATATACATCGCCTGGCATCATGATGGTTGCCTTACGACGGTGGTCTGGATCTACACGGCTTGCTGGATCATCCTTAGGAGATACACCGAAGGCTTCCATCAAATCAACCGATGGACCGCCCCAACCGCCCCAGCAGTCACCATTCTCATCGAAACCTTCTGGAGCCAAGTCGCTCTGGAGGGTGTTCTGAGAAGTCCACTGAGTACCTACTGTCCAGCGCCATGCAATCAGAATTTCGTCGCAGAACTGGTTAGAGCCACGGAAGATGTCCTCGTAGTGCTCCATCAGTCCTCTGCCTGAGTTCTCGATGACATCCTTGGCATATTCGGCTGCCTTCTTCAAATCGTCCCGATTCAAGGAGCCTGAAACACCAGCCTTGGTCAGATAAACCTTACTGAGCAGACCTTCTGCACAGTAGTAGTCGATGCGACCCGAAGTGCTCTTTTCCTTAGGAAGAAGCTCCATCGCCTTTTCCAGGGTCATGATGATATACTCATATACATCAGCCTTTTCTACCTTGCTCAACTGGTTGTAGTCACCCTTGCCAAGCGTCTCTGAGTTGCTGTGGATGATAGGCACATCACCGAAGGTACGTACCAGATAGAAGTATGCCATCGCCTTCCAGGCAAGACATTCGCCCATACACTGGTTCTTCACCTTCTCTGTGGTGTTGATTGCCTTCTGCAATGACTCGTAAACAGTGCTGCAGTGACCAATCTCTGCCCAGAGAGAGTAAGACATGTTTACCAGGTCCTCATCGGTACCATTGGTACTGAAGTTCATGTAAGGGCTTGAACCCCAATACATATTACCCGACATAACCTCACCAATCTTGATGAAACCACGCTGGAAATCATACCAAGGTGAGTTGGAGAGATAGTTTACGCCAGAGATGCAGGCTGCATCACCGTTGTAAAAGTTCTCTGTGTTGTAATTGTCCTCCACTGGCTTGTCAAGGAAGTCACTGCAAGAGGTCATTCCCATACCGAGGAGCATTACAAATGCTGTATATTTAATATTCTTAAATTTCATAACTGTTCGTTTTGGATATTAGAATGATAAGTTCAAACCAAATGTAACGGTGGTTGGAGAAGGGTAGCGACCGAAGTCCAGACCATATACATTCGCACTCTGAGTAGAGAGACCTACCTCTGGGTCGTAACCGCTGTAACCGGTGATGGTAAAGAGGTTAGACGCTGTGAGAGTCAGTCGGAGATTGGTCAGACCAATCTTCTGGATAAGCTTCTGGTCGAATGTGTATCCCAGAGCCATGCTCTTCAAGCGGAGGTATGAACCATCCTCGATATAACGGTCGCTGAATGCGTCGTTATCGTTAGGGTCGTTGATGGATGCACGTGGGTACATCGAGTTTGGATTGTCAACGGTCAGATTAGAGATGTTGTCATACCAGTTACCAGTCTGGTTACCATCCTTGGCTACGAGGTGAACTCGCTTGTTTACATCCTTCAACTGGTTGCTCCATGGAGAGTTCATGTGAGTCATCTTCATGTTCAGATAGTTGGCTACCTTGGCGCCTACAGAACCGTTGATGAAGATATTCAGGTCGAAGTTCTTGTAGCGGAAGGTGTTGTTCCATCCGAAGGTCCACTTAGGGAGTGGAGAACCGATGTTGGTCTTATCATTCTCGTCGATGATGCCATCGCCGTTGATATCCTTGTACTTCAAGTCACCTACATAGGTGGTGTTGCTGCGGCTGAACTTAGATGGATCGTCAATCCATGCATAGTGCTTGGTGCCATCTGCATCTGGTGTTACAGAGATTGGGTTGTTCTTCTGCAGGGTCTGCACTGGAGAACTGATGATATCGTTGTAATCCTTATATACTCCCTCTACTACGTAACCGTAGAAGTTGTAGAGTGATTCACCTGGTGCAGAACGGGAAACAACGTCGCTCCACTGTCCCTTACCGAGCAATGCGGTACTGCCGGAAAGACTCTTCAACTTGTTCTTGTTGATAGAGATGGTGACGTCTGAACTCCAGTCGAAGTCCTTGGTGACTATAGGGTGGGTGTTGAGGGCAATCTCAAGACCGGTATTCTCGATGTCGCCATAGTTTCCGTATGGTGCAGCGAGGGCTGAAGATGCATTACCGCTGGTACCCATGATAGAAGGCAGGTTGAGCTGCATCAGCATGTCCTTGCTCATCTTCTTGTACCAGTCTACGGTCAGGTTCACACGGCTGTTGAAGAAACCGAGGTCAAGACCTACGTTCCACTGCTCCTGAGTCTCCCACTTGATGTCGAGGTTCTTCAGGTTGGCAGGACGGAAGCTGGTACCCAGGGCTGTATCCATGGTACTCATGGCAGAACCCCACTTGTAACCACCGATGTTGGAGTTACCTGTCTGACCCCAACCGAGACGCAACTTACCGTTGCTCAACCACTTGATGCCCTTCATGAACTGCTCGTTGGTGAAACGCCAACCCAAAGCCAATGAGTGGAAACCTGCCCAACGGTTGTTAGGACCGAAGTTTGAGCTACCATCATAACGATAGGTATAGGTAGCGAGATAACGGTCGTCGTAGTTGTAAGTCTCACGGGTGAAGAAGGAAGCCATAGATGAACTACCCCATCCTGCGTTAGGCTTAGGGTCACCCTGTCCCAATGCTGGGTTGTGAACTACATCGTTAGGAAGCTGGGTGTTGAGAAATGCCAGATAGTCATATTTTGATTCCCAGCATTCCTGACCGAGCATGGCAGTGATACTATGTTTGCCGATATTGGTAGAATATTGCAGATAGTTGTTCAATGACCAGAAGGTATTGCTGTTCTTCTGCAGACGGCTCTGGTTGCTCTGACGCTTCCAGGTTCCGAGGTCTATCATAGGACTGTAGGTGTCAGCCTTGGATGCACCTATGTCGAAACCTAACTGGCTGTGCCAGGTCAAGCCCTTCATCAGGGTGATATCTGCAAAGACACTACCGTTCAGGCTCTGACGGTCGAGCAGGATATCATCTTCCATTGCCAAAGCGATAGGGTTAGGATTGGTGAATCCTTCCTTAGATACGCTTGAGTATCCGCCATCAATATTGTAAATCTGGATATCTGGAGGTGTAGTCAATGAGTAGTTGATCAAACCTTCTTCACCGTCAGCCAGTTTCAAGCTCTCTGATGTCTTTGAATAGGTAGCATTCAGTCCGAGCTTGAACCATTTCTTCAACTGTGCAGAGAGGTTTACGCGCATAGAGTAGCGCTGGAATTCAGAACCGATGATGGTACCGTCCTGGTCTGTCCAGTTGCCTGAGATATAGTAGTTTACCTTATCAGTACCACCCTCTGCGGCAATCTGGTGTGACTGCTGCCAAGCGGTCTGGAAGATAGCATCCTGCCAGTTGGTACCGATACCGAGGATAGAAGGGTCGCTATATACTGGGTCTGGCTTGGAGATTTCTCCCTGGTTGGCGAGGTCGTTGTAATATTCTGCAAACTCGCGCAAGTTCATGATATCCAGACGCTTGTTCTGACGGCTTGCAGCTACGCTACCGGTATAGGTAAACTTAGCTTCGCCAGCCTTACCCTTCTTGGTAGTAATCAAAACGACGCCATTAGCACCCTGGGCACCATAGATAGCGGTGGCAGAAGCATCCTTCAATACCTCCATGCTCACGATATCGCTAGGGTTGATCAAAGACAATGGAGATACGGCTGAGTGAGAACCATTACCGAGCTTGTCACCCAAACCGAGTGATGAACCGCTGTTGCTCTGAGAATTGAAGATGACACCATCTACAACGTACAATGGCTCTGAGTTGGCGTTGATAGTAGCGATACCACGCACGCTAACGGCTACGGCAGAACCAGGCTGACCGGAAGTCTGGACAGCGTTCACACCTGAAATCTTTCCCTGGAAAGCCTGGTCAACGTTGGTGATAGGAGTCTGTTTCAATGTCTTTTCGTCCATAGAAGCGGAAGCACCGGCGAGGTCGCTCTTCTTCATGGTACCATAACCTACAACCACTACTTCCTGAAGACTGTTGTTGTCTTCGGTCAAAGTAATGTTGTATTTGTTCTGACCGCCCACCTTGAATGATTTGGCGATGTATCCTACGTAGGATACTTCAACGGTCTGTCCGGCAGCTACATTCAGCGTGTAGTTACCGTCCATATCTGTGACAACGGCATTTTTGGTGCCCTTAACTTTTACGGTAGCACCGATGATAGGACCCATTGCATCGGTAACATTACCTGTAATCTTCTTTGCTTGTTGAACAGCCTGGCTCGTTGTGATCTGGGCTGCGAAAGTTTGCTGAGGAGAGATGCCGAGAAAACTCAGGGCAGCTACGCCAGCAAGCAACTTTTCTCTACTTTTGATGTTCATAAACTTTTTGTTAGTTGGTTAAAACAGTTTGGCGTTTCCTCTGACTGTCGAGCAGTTCATCTTCAAACACTTCTTTTTCGAAGATGCTCTCGTCATTTGGAGGAGATCCCAAACGGATAATCGCTCTCTGGTTCATCCTTTGCCCATACATCTTGATGGGGAGGAAAGCAAGAGGCTTGCTCTAGGTTGCCTTTTCTTGTTTCATTGTTGTGATTGTTTTTATATTGTTTATTCTTGTAATTTCTTATCTTTTAGGCTACTTTCGTATTCCGGTGCAAAGATAACAGTTTTTTGCTGAAAACCTTGCACCTATTTTGCTGATTACTGATACTTTTCTGCTTTATGGCAGATATGATGCATTTTTTCTTGTCTCTGCATGCTGTAGAGTGTATGTTTTATATTTTATTTACGGTTTGCTTGACTTGTGTTAAGAAAAGAGGTTTTTCTGTGCCAATCTTGTTGTAACAACGTATAAAATCTCTATATATTATAAGGTTCGCGTACATTATATTATATATATCAGGAAATAGGTGTAGATATATCTTTTAAAATGTAGGAAATAGATTTGCAAAAGAATACCGTTCATGTAGTTACCTGTGCTTTTTTTGCATTTTTTTTATTCTTTGAAATGAAAGTACGTTTATTCGGCAAAATAGTACATGGGTTTGTCGAAAAATATCCTTAACTTTGCAACCGTAAAACTTGACAGTGTAACTAACAATATGGACATAAAAATGAAGAATAGTGATGCAAAGGTTTTTAAGTTAATAATTATAAGTGTTCTGATAAGTGCGCTGGGTTCTTTGAACCTTCGCGCACAAATCAGAGGCAACAACATTGTGGTTTCGGTTACTCCTGATCATCAGAATTGGAACTACAAGGTAGGTGAGAAAGCTAACTTCACCGTCAATGTGAGAAAAAGCGGAACGCTTCTCGATAACGTCAAGATAGACTACGAAGCTGGTCCGGCAATGTTTCCGGAAGTGAAGAAGAGTGCTGTGCTGAAAGACGGAACCATGAAATGGAGTGGGGCGCTCAAGCAGCCGGGCTTCTATCGCTTCAAGGTGATAGCTCATGTAGATGGCAAGAATTATGAGGGACTTTGTACTGCAGGTTTCTCTCCAGAAAAGATCCAGCCGTTTGCCAAGGAACCGAAAGACTTTGATGCTTTCTGGAAGAAGGCATTGGATGAGGCAAGACAGAATGATCTGAATCCTACCAAGGTGCTCCTTCCAGAGCGTTGTACCAAGGATAAGAATGTATATGAAATCAGCTATAACAACAACCGCTGGGGCTCTAAGATGTATGGCATCCTGAGTGTTCCGGTCAAGGAAGGTAAATATCCTGCTCTTCTCCGTGTTCCTGGTGCCGGTGTCCGCCCTTATGCTGGCGATACCTATACAGCTCCTGCTGAGTGCATCGTGCTCGAAATCGGTATTCACGGTGTTCCTGTTACCATGGAGCAGAAGGTATATGATGATCTTGCCAATGGTGAACTGAATGGTTACTGGGATACCAATCTCGAAAATCCGAACCGCAACTCTTATAAGAGAGTCGTAACCGGTGCTGTCCGTGGTGTGGATTATATCGCTTCCCTTCCAGAATGGAATGGCAAGACCATCGGTGTGACTGGTTCTTCACAGGGTGGATTCCTTTCTATCGCTGTGGCAGCTCTCGATAAGCGCATCACTTTCCTGGCTCCTGTTCATGATGCTATGTGCGATTATGAGGCTGAGATTCACGGAGTTGCTGGCGGTTGGCCACACTACTTCTATAAGGAAGACAAGGCACAGGGTGCTGCCTGGAAAGAGCAGAAGCTGACTGATTTGGAGAAGGCGCGCCTCGAAGGAGCCCGCTATTATGATGGTGCCAACTTCGCCCGTCGCATCACTTGTCCGGGTTGGTATAGCTTCGGATATAATGACGAGGTGGTTCCTCCTACATCATCTTACGGACTTTACAATAGCGTAAAGGCTCCTAAGACCTTGAGTCTCTATCAGATGACTGGACATTTCTGGTATCAGGAGCAGTGGGATGAATGGCAGCGATTCATCGAAGCGCAGCTTCGAAAGTGAAGAGTGAAGAACGAAGAGTGAAGAAACAACGTTCGGCGTCAGAAGGGAAAGCCAATTCAAATGCTAATAACTTCACATTTAACACTTAATATTATAAAGATATGGTATTGAAGAAATATTTATTGAGTGCAGCTTGTCTGCTGGCGATGCAGGGAGCAATGGCTCAGGTGGACGGTGTCATTGGTACATCAGTCCAGGCTGCTAATACATCCTGCTGCAAAGGCAAGAAAGATTGCAGCAAAACACCTGCAGGACAGCTGAAGACTCGGTTGCAGAAATTATTAAGCAAAGGTATCATGTTGGGTCATCAGGATGACCCGGTGTATGGTACCACCTGGAAATGGGATGAAGGAAAGAGCGACGTGCTCCTCACTACGGGCGACTATCCTGCAGTGATGGGATTCGACCTCGGTAAGATAGAACTCGACAGCAAGGAAAATCTCGACGGCGTTCCTTTCGACCGTATGAGAAAGGAGATTCTGGCACAGCACAAGCGTGGCGGTATCGTAACCTTGAGTTGGCATCCATGGAATCCGGCAACAGGAGAGAATGCATGGGATCCGAAGGGGGATGCCGTAGCTGCTGTTCTTGACGGAGGTGCTCAGCAGCAGAAGTTTGATGCATGGCTCAAGAAAGTATCAGATTTCATCCTCTCGTTGAAGAATGAGAAAGGACAACTCGTTCCCGTTATCTTCCGTCCGTGGCATGAGATGAATGGCGGATGGTTCTGGTGGGGAGCCAATAGTTGTACACCTGCGCAATACAACCAACTTTACGCAAAAACCTATCACAGACTTACTGAAGCAGGGTGTAACAACATCGTATGGGCTTGGTCGCCAAACTTGGGAGACGAGAAGAACGTTGATGCTTTCTTGGAGCGTTATCCGGGTAATGAGTTCGTTGATCTGGTAGGCGTTGACATCTATGAGTTTGACAACAATGATGCCACCTATCAGAAGAATCTTACCGAGACATTGGATGTGCTGATGCAGGCTGCCCAGAAAATCAACAAGATTCCTGCGCTCTCCGAGACAGGATGCCGAGGCATTTCGCAGAAGCAGAACTGGTTCACCCAGACTCTTTGGCCAGTACTTCAGAAGTATCAGTTGAGCTACGTTCTCTTCTGGCGCAATGCTTGGGACAAACCTCAGGAGGAAGCTTATCTCCCTGGAGTAGGTGATGGAGCCATCGTCAAAGACTTCAAGGCATTCAAGAACGAAAAGAAAGTCCTTTTTGTCAAAGACATTGTAAAGGTAAAAAAATAAAAAGGTAAAAAAGTAAAAAAAGATATATTATGACAACATTTCAAGAACAAGTGAAGGCTCTCCGTGCTCATCATGAGGAATTGCTGAGCCGTAAGAATGAACCGGTAGAGTGGGGAAACGGTATCTACGAGAAGTATAAGAACCCTATCCTTACCGCAGAACATACACCATTGGAGTGGCGCTACGACTTCGATGAGAAGAGTAACCCATATCTGATGCAGCGCATCATGATGCATGCTACCCTCAATTCCGGTGCCATCAAGTGGAACGGAAAGTATCTCCTCGTTGTTCGTGTAGAAGGAGCCGACCGCAAGAGCTTCTTTGCTGTAGCCGAGAGTCCTAACGGTATCGACAATTTCCGCTTCTGGGATGAGCCTATCACCATGCCAGAGGATGTGGTTCCTGCTACCAATATCTATGATATGCGACTCACCGCTCATGAGGATGGTTACATCTATGGCGTGTTCTGTGCAGAGCGTCATGATGATGACCAGCCAGGTGACCTCAGTGCTGCAACAGCAACAGCTGCTATCGCACGTACCAAGGACTTGGTAAACTGGGAGCGTCTTCCTGATTTGAAGACCAAGAGTCAGCAGCGCAATGTGGTTCTCCACCCAGAGTTCGTTGATGGCAAGTATGCTTTCTACACCCGTCCACAGGATGGTTTCATCGATACAGGTTCAGGCGGTGGTATCGGCTGGGCATTGGTTGATGATATCACCCATGCTGAAATCAAGGAAGAGAAGATCATCAATGCCCGTCACTATCATACCATTCAGGAGGTGAAGAACGGTGAGGGTCCTCATCCTATCAAGACAGATAAGGGTTGGTTGCACCTGGCTCACGGTGTTCGTGGCTGTGCCAGCGGTCTCCGTTATGTGCTCTATATGTATATGACATCTCTTGAGGATCCTACAGAGGTGATTGCAGAGCCAGGTGGATACCTTCTCGTACCGGAAGGTCCTGAGTATATCGGTGATGTGATGAATGTTGTTTTCACCAATGGTTGGATTGCAGATGAGGATGGCAAGGTATTCATCTACTATGCTTCTTCTGATACACGTATGCATGTAGCTACTTCTACCATCGACCGTCTGGTTGATTACTGCATGAATACACCAAAGGACGACTATCGCACTCAGTTCTCAGTAGAGAAGATCAAGGCTTTGGTTGCAAAGAATAAGGAAACATTAAATAAGTAATTTTTTTCATAGGTATTAAGATTGTAGGGATTCTTTACCCTCGTACGTATTATAAATATGTACGAGGGGCGAATCCCTTTTTCGTACAGTTCAAAGTTCAAAATTAAAAGTTCAAAGTAAAACAATGGCTAGTATAAAAGAAAAAATTGCTTATGCACTCGGTGATGCTGCTGCCGGTGGTATCGTATGGAAGGTGATGTCTATTGCATTTCCTCTGTTTTTTACCAACGTCTTCGGACTCTCTTTTGCCGATGCTGCGGTGCTGATGCTTGTGGCTCGTATGTTCGATGTGGTTACCGACCCGTTGATGGGTAGTCTTGCTGACCGTACCCAGAGCCGTTTCGGCACCTATCGTCCTTGGCTCATCTATGGTGCCATTCCTTTCGGATTGATATTCGCCCTCTTGCTCTACACGCCAGACTTCGGTCCTGTAGGCAAGCGAATCTATGCTTATGCCCTCTATCTCCTGATGATGGCGGTATATACTATGGTGAATGTTCCTTACGGTTCATTGCTTGGTGTGATGACCGAAGATGATGATGAGAAGAACCAGTTCTCTTCTTTCCGTATGGTGGGAGCTTATGCGATGGGTTTTGCTACCTTGCTTTCCTTCCCATATCTCCAGAAGATGGTAGGTGGAAATGCTGCTCATCAGTATGCAGTCATTGGTGCCGTACTCGGTATCATTGCTGCTGTGATGACCTTAGCTTGTGGACTCCTCACCAAGGAACGTCTCAAGCCAAAGCGTGCAGAGAAGTTCTCTTTTCAGCAGTTTGCCGACCTCGTTCACAACAAGGCTTGGCTCTATATGACAGCCATCGCCGTGTGCACCAACTTCTTCAACGGATTCCGCTATGCCGTAGCTGGCTATATGTTTGATTACTGTCTACATGGCAATGTAACCATCGAGGGATTGATCATCAACTATACCGTATTCATGGCATTCGGTGAAGTAACCTGTATGATTTTCGGTGGTGTATCTCCTTGGTTCACCCGTCTGGTAGGCAGCAAGCGCATGGCATTCTTCTGGGCTGCAGCTCTCTGTCTGGTTCTCTCTGTTGTCTTCTTCTTCATCCCGATGAATCCGTCGTATATCTGGGTGATGATAGTTATCGTTATCCTTACCTCTATGGGTATCGGTATCTATTCTCCATTGATGTGGTCAATGTATGCCGATGTAGCCGACTATCATACCGAGCATTTCGGAACATCAGCTACGGGTCTTATCTTCTCTTCCGGTACGATGAGTCAGAAGTTTGGTACCGCCATTTCCGGTTCTCTTATCGCCCTTTTCCTGGGTTGGGCAGGTGCCAACATGATTACAGACGATATGGGTAATACGATGATCGACCCAGCCAGTGTCACCGACTCTGTGCTCACGATGGTATGGTCATTGTTCTCACTCTTCCCTGCTGTCATTGCCTTCCTGTTGATGGTATTGTCATGGAAGTTCCCTATCAAGAAGTAGAATGATGTACAACTGATAATCACTTGAAAAATGGAAAACTTGAAAGAAACAATGAAGGATGTCCTGGAGAACAACATCCTCAAGTATTGGATTGACAAGGTGAAAGATGAGGAAAACGGCGGCTTTTATGGTCGTGTAGATGGTAATGACCAGGTACACCCTGAAGCAGAGAAAGGTGCTGTGATGAATGCCCGCATCCTTTGGGCGTTCTCTGCTGCCTACCGTGTGTTGAAGAAACCGGAGTATCTGGAGGCTGCCACCCGTGCCAAGGAGTATGTCCGTGATCATTTCCTGGACAAGGAATATGGCGGCATCTACTGGAGCGTTGACTATCAGGGCAATCCGCTCGATACCAAGAAGCAGACTTATGCCATTGGCTTTGCCATCTATGGTTTCTCAGAGTATGCCCGTGCAACAGGCGACAAGGAGGCACTGGATATCGCTATCTCCTTGTATCATGACATCGAGAAGCATGCCTTTGATGCCGAGAACAATGGTTATATCGAAGCCTTGACCCGTGAGTGGAATCCGATTGCCGACATGCGTCTCTCGGATAAGGACGAGAATGGTTCCCGCACCATGAATACCCATCTCCATATCATCGAGCCTTACACCAACCTCTATCGTGTTTGGAAGACTCCGGAACTGGAGAAGAGCATCCGTAATCTGCTCGATATCTTCACCGATAAGCTTCTGAACAAGGAGACTTATCATCTCGACCTCTTCTTCAATGATGAGTGGGAGGGCAAGCGCAACATCGAGAGTTATGGTCATGATATCGAGGCTTCCTGGCTGCTCCACGAAACCGCTCTTGTTCTGGGCGATAAGGTATTGCTGCATAAGATAGAGCACATCATCCGTCGTATAGCCGATGCTGCAGATGAAGGCTTACGTCCGGATGGCAGTATGGTTTACGAGCATTGGAAAGATGGAGATAAGTATGATCTCCAGCGCCAGTGGTGGGTGCAGTGCGAGAACATCATCGGCCATATCGACCTCTACCAGTATTTCTGCACCGAAGAGAATCTTCTGGTTGCCATCTCCTGCTGGAACTATGTAGCCAAGCATCTCCTGGACGCCAAGAACGGTGAGTGGCACTGGGCTATACTGGAAGATGGTACGGTGAACAAGGAGGATGATAAGGCTGGTTTCTGGAAATGTCCTTACCATAACTCCCGCATGTGTCTCGAACTCATCGAACGAGACTATTAGACAGAAACACACATCTGAATGAATAGTTGATTTTATAAGTTGATCCCGCAGTTTGCAGATTTTGCTGTTTTTTATTCTATATGGATAATAATTGGCGTAATTTGCGAAATCTGCGGGACTTTTTTTGTTTATCCCAAATATTTGTTGTAATTTTGCAGTCAATGCAGGGCGCTAGCCCCATGATTAAATATTAAATGTAAATTATTCTTTCAAAATAAATGTATATAGCAATAGCAGGAAACATCGGTAGCGGTAAGACCACGTTGACCAAGATGCTCGCCAAACACTATGGCTGGAAGAAGTATTTGGAGCCCGTGGCTGATAACCCCTATATCGATGACTATTACAAGGACATCCCCCGATGGGCACTCAACATGGAAGTGTTCTATCTCAAGCAGCGATTCAAGAATCTGCTCGAAATCCAGCACAGTACGGAGACGGTCATCCAGGACCGTACCATCTTCGAAGGTGTATATGTCTTTGCAGCCAACAACCGGAAGATGGGCAACATGGACCAGCGCGACTACGAGACTTATATGGAGCTTTTCGAGTCGATGATGGAAGTGGTAGAGATGCCTGAACTGATGATTTATCTCCGTTCTTCAGTTCCTCACCTCGTGAAGAATATCCAGAAGCGCGGTCGTGATTATGAGCAGAAGATGCCTCTGGATTATCTGGAAGGTATCAACAATCTCTACGAAGATTTCATCATGAACAAATATACCGGCAATGTGCTCATTGTGGAAGTAGACAATCTCGACTTCGAGCACAACCCCAAGCAGTTTGGTGACATCATCGATAAGATTGATGCCAAGCTCTTCGGCCTCTTTTCTTAAAGGTAAAAAAGTAAAAGGGTAAAAAAGTAAAAGGGTAAAAAGGGTAAAAAGCGCCATCCCCCTTTTGTGCCCCCATTCCCAGCGATTCCATCGCTGGTCCCCAAGCCAAAACTAAAAGTAAAAAAGTAAAAAAAGATGCATATAGCAATAGCAGGAAATATAGGAAGCGGCAAGACTACATTAACCAAGATGCTTGCCAAAAGATATGGTTGGAAGGCAAACTTCGAACCGGTAGATAATAATCCGTATCTGGCTGATTTTTATCAGGATATGGAACGCTGGGCGTTCAATCTTCAAATCTATTTCTTGAACAAGCGATTCCATGATGTCGTGGAAATCGCCCGTTCAGAACAGACCATCGTACAGGACCGTACTATCTTCGAGGATGCCCGCATCTTCGTTCCTAATCTTCATGACCTCGGTAAGATGAGCGATAGGGATTTCGATAATTATACCGATCTCTTTGATCTGATGATTAGTCTGGTGAAGCTCCCAGACCTGATGATTTACATCAAGAGTAGTATTCCAACGCTTGTCAAGCACATTGAGAAGCGAGGCAGAGACTTCGAGAAGAGTATCCGCATCGACTATCTCCAGGGCTTGAACAACCGTTACGAAGAATGGATCAAGAGTTACAAGGGTCGCCTCATCATCGTTGATGGTGACAATCTGGAGTTTGGTGAGAATCCTGAAGACTTCCGTAAGGTGACCGATCTGATAGATGCTGAACTCTTCGGGCTCTTCAAATAAGAACTTAACCTTAGCCGGTGGTTCAACAATGGTCGTAAAAAAGACCGTGTCATAAGCTTAGATACAGTTGGTGCATAACTGTTGGCCACCGCATGCACATCACCTGATGTACGAGCGCACAACAGCTGATATGCAAGCGCACAACAGCTGTTGTGCGGCCAGAGAAGCTATATATCTTAAAAACATATACTATCTTTTCCAACAACATATCAATAGTATACAACAGACAAAGAGGGTGTGTCATAATTTTATGACACACCCTCTTTGTCTGTTTCCCAATAGCTTATTGGAGCAATAAGCTAAAGAATTGATTTATCTCTTGATAAACTTTCCTTTCTTCCGGCTTGTGGTAATCTTGAAAGACGACATGAGGGAAACCTTAGTTCCTGTACCTGCTGGAAACCAGAAGGTTGTACCCTGTCCGAAGGCGCACCTGTTATCAAACTGTTCGTTCCTGATATATCCCTTCTTGCCTATATCGCACCAGAGGGCAGCATCTCTCCAGTGTTCCGAATCTACTCTGTTTTCACGCACTTTCACCCATACTTTTGAGGTCCAGAACATCTGCTTGTTCTTGCCGATATTCACGGTTTGAGCGCTTACCTTTCTGGCGAAGTCATCCCACATTTTGGCTTTCCTCACCATCCTGCCAGTAGACCACGATATAGTTGGTAGCAGTTTCGGCTGTCTTTTCAAAGAATATCGTTTTTTTTATTTAAGAATCTTTAACTATGCAGGATGCAGTGTGCGTATGGAAAATATAGAACACGTGCGTGCCTAAATGTATTATACTTAACTTTCGCATGTGGGGAAGTTAGGGGAGTTAAGGGAAGTTAGGGGAGTTAAGGGAAGTTAGGGGAGTTAAGGGAAGTTAGGGGAGTTAAGGGAAGTTAGGGGAGTTAAGGGAGTTAAGGGAAGTTAGGGGAGTTAAGGGAGTTAAGGGAAGTTAGGGAAGTTAGAGACAAGTTAGGGAAGTTAGAGACAAGTTAAGAGACAAATGCCTTTTGGGCGTGGTTTTTAAGCTGCAAGACATACCTTCGGTATAAATTTTGCCCTGAATTTAACATTTAACACTTTTAATTTCTTTTCTTTCAGAATTATTTGTTACCTTTGCAACCGCTTAGAAGCAATTAAATAAATAACGTTATAACAATTTTTATGAACTTTACACTATTTATCACCGTTTTGCTGACGGCTGTAACCTTGGTGGTGGCTGCTTATGTCATCGCGAAGTTGATCGGTCCTCGTTCATACAATCCGGTAAAGGGTGAACCTTTTGAGTGCGGTATTCCGACTCGTGGCAGCTCATGGTTGCCATCACACATCGGCTACTACCTCTTCGCCATCCTTTTCCTGATGTTTGACATCGAGACAGTATTGCTTTACCCATGGGCAGTTGTCGTTAAGCAGTTTGGACCTATGGCTCTTGTGAGCATCGGGTTCTTCCTGTTGGTATTGGTATTTGGCCTTGCATACGCTTGGCGGAAAGGAGCATTGGAATGGAAGTAAACAAAAGAGCCTCTATCAAGAGTATTCCTTACGACGAGTTTAAGGACAATGACACCCTCGAAAAAATTGCGCAGGAGCTCAATGAGGGTGGTGCTAACGTGGTAGTCGGTTCGCTCGATGCTGCCATCAACTGGGGACGTAGTAACTCACTCTGGTCTTTGACCTTCGGTACCTCTTGCTGTGGTATCGAGTTCATGGCTGTAGGTTGTGCACGTTACGACTTCTCCCGTTTCGGTTTCGAGGTAACCCGTAACTCTCCACGTCAGGCAGACTTGATCATGTGTGCCGGTACTATTACCAATAAGATGGCACCAGTGTTCAAGCGTTTGTATGATGAAATGGCTGAGCCTAAGTATGTGGTAGCTGTGGGTGGATGTACCATCTCTGGTGGTCCGTTCAAGAAGAGCTACAATGTGGTTCGTGGTATCAGCGAGTTGGTTCCTGTGGATGTTTACATCCCTGGCTGTCCTCCACGCCCTGAGGCTATCCTTTACGGTATGATGCAGTTGCAGCGTAAGGTAAAGGTAGAGAAATTCTTCGGTGGTGCTAACCACAAGATGACTCAGGATGAGAAGGAACTCTCTATGAGCAAGGGTGGTCTTCGCGGCTTGAGCAACGAGAACCTCTCTGACAGCGAGAAGCTCGGACACAAGGAGCCTATCATCGTAACTGAAGTACCTGAGGATTTCGACCCTCAGAAAGGTCTAACTGATTAATATAATAAGGTATAAGAACATGAAACTGAATAATATTGAATTGAGTTTTGATAATTTCGCCTCTGAAATGGCGAAGTTGAAGAACGAGAAGCATTTCGACTACCTTGTTACCATCATCGGTGAAGACTTCGGTGAGGAAGGTCTCGGATGTATCTATATTCTCGAGAATACTCAGACCAACGAGCGCTGCTCGGTAAAGACCATCGCCAAGAAGGTGGATGGCAGTGATGTGATTCCTACAGTTATCAATCTCTGGAAGGTGGCTGACCTCCTGGAGCGTGAAGTCTTCGATTTCGTCGGCATCAAGTTCCTGGGTCACCCAGACATGCGCCGTCTCTTCCTCCGTACCGATTTCCAGGGCTATCCATTGCGTAAGGACTTCGATATGAGTCCTGAGGCAAACAAGTTCCCTTGTACTGATGAGCCAGAGGATGATTTCACTGTAGAATACAGTCTTAGTGCAGATGGTCATCTGGTAGCTACAGAGAAGCGTCGCTTTGATGAGAACGACTATGTTGTCAACATCGGTCCTAACCACCCATCTACCCACGGTGTGCTCCGATTGCAGACTGTTATTGATGGTGAGACCGTGAAGCGCATCTATCCACACCTCGGTTATATTCACCGTGGTATCGAGAAGATGTGGGAGAACATGACCTATCCACAGACCTTGGCATTGACCGACCGTCTGAACTATCTTTCTGCGATGATGCACCGCCACGCATTGGTAGGCGTTATCGAGGAGGCGATGGGTATCGAACTCTCAGACCGTATCCGCTACATCCGCACCATTATGGATGAGTTGCAGCGTATCGACTCACACTTGTTGTACCTCGGCTGTACCGCACAGGACTTGGGTGCCTTGACTGCATTCCTTTACTGTATGCGCGACCGTGAGCACGTATTGAACGTGATGGAGGAGACAACCGGTGGCCGTCTGATTCAGAACTACTACCGTATCGGTGGTCTGCAGGCAGATATCGACCCTAACTTTGTTCAGAACGTGAAGACCCTCTGCAAGTATCTCCGTCCGATGATTCAGGAATACCTCGACGTATTCGGTGACAACGTGATTACTCACAACCGTCTCGAAGGTGTAGGTCCAATGAACTATGAGGATTGTATCAACTATGCCGTAACCGGTCCTGCTGGTCGTGCATCAGGTTGGAAGAACGATACCCGCAAGCGTCATCCATACGATATGTACGACAAGGTAGAGTGGAAGGAAATCACCCTTACCGGTTGCGATTCAATGGATCGTTACTATGTACACATCCAGGAGTTGTATCAGAGCTTGGACATCATCGAGCAGTTGATCGACAACATTCCTGAGGGTGAGTACTACATCAAGCAGAAGCCAATCATCAAGGTTCCAGAGGGACAGTGGTACTTCTCTGTAGAGGGTGCCAGCGGCGAGTTTGGTGTATATCTCGACTCAAAGGGTGACAAGAGTCCATACCGTATGAAGATGCGTCCGATGGGTCTCTCACTCACAGGAGCCTTGGATCCAATGCTCCGTGGTCAGAAGATCGCCGACCTCATCACTACAGGTGCAGCAATCGATTTCGTAATCCCTGATATTGATAGATAATTATGTTTGATTTTAGTATAGTAACAACATTCATCGACAATCTGCTTCGCCAGACCTTGGGTTTGGGCGACTTCCTGTCGATTCTGATAGAGTGCGTGCTCGTGGGTATCTGCATTTTGACAGCATACGCCCTCATTGCTATCGTACTTATCTTCATGGAGCGTAAGGTGTGTGCCTACTTCCAGTGCCGTCTTGGCCCTATGCGTGTAGGTCCTTGGGGTATCTTCCAGGTATTCGCCGACGTGCTCAAGATGTTGATCAAGGAGATTTTCGCCGTAGATAGAGCCGACAAGCTGCTCTACTACATGGCACCATTCCTCGTGATCATTGCCTCTGTAGGTACTTTCTCATTCCTTCCATGGAACAAGGGAGCACATATTCTTGACTTCAACGTAGGTGTATTCCTCATCACAGCCGTAAGTTCTATCGGCGTGCTGGGTGTGTTCCTCGCAGGTTGGGCATCTAACAACAAGTACTCTGTGGTATCTGCCATGCGTGGTGCCGTACAGATGATTTCTTACGAGATGTCTCTCGGTCTCTGTCTGATTTCTGCAGTAGTTCTTACCGGAACCATGCAGGTAAGCGGTATCGTAGAGGCACAGACTGGTGCTTGGAACTGGTTGATTATCAAGGGTCATGTGCCAGCTATCCTGGCTTTCCTCGTATTCCTCGTAGCAGGTAATGCTGAGGCTAACCGTGGTCCTTTCGACTTGGCTGAGGCTGAGAGTGAGTTGACCGCTGGTTACCACACAGAGTATTCAGGTATGGGCTTCGGTTTCTACTACCTGGCAGAGTACCTCAACCTCTTCGTGATTTCTGGTATCGCTTCTACCGTATTCCTCGGTGGTTGGGCGCCATTGAACATCGGTATCGAGGGCTTCGACAATCTGATGAACCTTATTCCAGGTTTCATCTGGTTCTTCGGTAAGACCTTCGCCGTTGTATGGCTCCTGATGTGGGTACGTTGGACATTCCCACGTCTGCGTATCGACCAGATTCTGAAGTTGGAGTGGAAGTATCTGATGCCATTGTCACTGGTCATCCTGATCTTGATGACAGTATGCGTAGCATTCGGATTCCACGGATAATATTATTAAGGAGTTAAAGGAGTTAAAGAAGTTAAGGAGTTAAGACAATAGTTCTACAACTTGAAACTTCTGTTATTTCTTAACAAATAAACAAAAAATAAAAGTATGTCTAACAATTCATATTTCGGCGGTATTGCAGCGGGTTTGAAGACCCTCGCTATCGGTATGAAGACTACCATGAAGGAGTACTTCACACCAAAGAGCACAGAGCAGTATCCTGAGAACCGCAAGACTACACTCCACGTATCTCCACGTTTCCGTGGTCGCCTGGTCTTCGTTCGTGATGAGAACGAGGCTTACAAGTGTGTGGGTTGTACATTGTGTGAGAAGTCATGCCCTAACGATACCATCAAGATTGTAACCGAGATGGTGGAGGACCCAGAGACAGGCAAGAAGAAGCGCAAGCTGGTAGATTACCAGTACGACTTGGGCGACTGCATGTTCTGTGAGCTCTGTGTGAACGCATGTAACTTCGGTGCAATCAAGTTTGTCAACGATTTCGAGAATGCAGTCTTCGACCGCAACAAGTTGGTGATGCACCTTGACAAGGAGGTTTATAAGGGCGGAAGCCTTCCTAACCTCATCGATGGTGGTGCCCCATTGGAAATCGGTAAGTTTAACACCAAGACTAAGTAAGGAGGACTTTAGACAATGATAACAGCAAATTTATTTATGTTCGTCATCTTGGCAGTAGTCATTCTTGGCTCAGCCATCATGTGCGTGTTCACCAAGCGTATCATGCGTGCGGCAACCTTCCTGTTGTTCGTGCTCTTCGGTGTAGCAGGCATGTTCTTCCTGCTCGACTATACTTATCTGGGTGCAGCTCAGATTTCTGTATATGCCGGTGGTATCACCATGCTTTATGTCTTCGCTATCCAGTTGGTATCAAAGCGTACTCTCCAGGGTCTTGTGGAGCATGTCAAGGGTAGCAGGATTGTAGGTCGCGCACTCGTCTGCCTCGTTGGTTTCGTAACCTTGGCAGTCATCGTGTTGAAGAATCACTTTATTGATATGGCTGCAACCGTAGCCGACACCGAGGTGCCAATGGACCAGGTAGGTTCTGCACTGGTAGGAGCTGACAAGTATGGCTATGTATTGCCATTCGAGTTTATCTCTGTATTCCTGTTGGCATGTATCATCGGTGGTATCTTAATCGCAAGAAAGGAGGATAAGAAATGATTCCAGTACAATATTTCTTCGTGCTCTCAGCACTCTTGTTCTTCATCGGAGTCTATGGCTTCTGTACACGCCGTAACCTCGTTGCCATGCTCATCTCCATCGAGCTTGTATTGAATGCAGCCGACCTGAACTTCGCTGTGTTCAACCGCATCCTCTTCCCAGGACAGTTGGAAGGTTTCTTCTTCACATTGTTCTCTATCGGAGTAGCAGCAGCCGAGACAGCCGTAGCGCTCGCTATTATTATCAACGTTTACCGCAACTATCACAGTGACCAGGTGAACAGTATTGAAAACATGAAATTCTAAAAGACAATGGAATACAATTATGCATTTTTGATACTTCTTCTGCCATTCCTGAGCTTCCTGGTTCTGGGACTTGTGGGTATGAAGATGAAAAGACCGGTAGCAGCACTCATCGGTACCGTATTGATGGGTTGTGTATTCGCGATGTCTGTCTATACAGCATACGAGTACTTCTTTGCAGTGGGTCGTGATGCCTCAACAGGTATGTACCCAACTGTTACCGTATTTAATTTCACATGGTTGAAGTTTACAGAGTTGCTCACCTTCAACATTGGTTTCCGCCTGAGCCCAATCTCCGTATTGATGCTCATCGTGATTACGACCGTCAGCTTCATGGTTCACATCTACAGCTTCGGCTATATGGCAGAGCGTGATGAGAACTACAAGGTTGAGGAATATGAGAAGGGTATGCAGCGTTTCTACGCTTACCTGAGTCTCTTCACCATGTCAATGTTGGGCCTGGTAGTAGCTACCAACATCTTCCAGATGTATCTGTTCTGGGAGTTGGTGGGTGTCTGCTCATACCTGCTCATCGGTTTCTACTATCCAAAGCATGCTGCAGTACATGCCAGCAAGAAGGCGTTCATCGTAACCCGTTTCGCTGACCTCTTCTTCCTCATCGGTATCCTGTTCTACAGCTTCTACGTAGGAACCTTCAACTACGACTTGAATGCTCAGCCAGAGCTCAACTCTGCTTTGGCAGGTGCTGCTTGGGTAATGCCAACAGCATTGTTCCTCATGTTCATCGGTGGTGCCGGTAAGAGTGCGATGTTCCCATTGCACATCTGGTTGCCAGATGCGATGGAGGGTCCAACTCCTGTTTCTGCGTTGATCCACGCCGCTACCATGGTTGTAGCCGGTGTATATCAGGTAGCCAGCCTCTTCCCAATCTGGGTACAGTATGCTCCTGAGACTCTTCACTATGTAGCTTACATTGCAGCCTTCACCGCATTCTATGCAGCAGCCGTAGCTTGCTGCCAGCGTGATATCAAGCGTGGTCTGGCTTTCTCTACTATCTCTCAGATCGCCTACATGCTCGTAGCGCTCGGCGTTTGCTTCGCAGTAGATAACCACCATGGTGGTTTGGGTTACATGGCTGGTATCTTCCACCTGTTTACCCACGCTATGTTCAAGGCGTTGCTCTTCCTCTGCTCTGGTGCCATCATCGTCATCATCGGCAGCAACTTCAAGGATTACATGGGCGGTTTGCACAAGTATATGCCTATTACCAACATCTGCTTCCTCATCGGTTGCTTGGCGATTGCAGGTATTCCTCCATTCGCAGGTTTCTGGTCAAAGGATGAGATTATCTCAGCTTGCTTCCAGTTCTCTCCATTCATGGGCTGGTTCATGACAGTGGTAGCTGGTATGACAGCATTCTATATGTTCCGTCTCTACTATGTCATCTTCTGGGGACAGAGCTACTATGAGCTGGATCCAGAGAACCGTCGCAAGCCACAGGAGGTTCCTTTCGTGATGTGGGGTCCATTGGTATTCCTTGCCATCATCTCTTGCCTCTGCGGTTTGATTCCATTCGGTCACTTCGTATCTGCTACAGGTCAGAGCTACGATATCCATATCGACATGAGTGTGGCAATAACCTCTGTTATCGTTGCTATCATCGGTATCGGTCTGGCTACTTATATGTATGCTCCTAAGAAGACTCCATTGGCAGATGCTTTGGCTAAGAAGATGCCTAAGTTGCACAAGGCAGCCTTGAACCGTTTCTATATCGACGATGCTTGGCAGTTCTTCACCCACAAGATTGTCTTCGGTTGCTTCTCAAAGCCAATCGCATGGTTTGACCGTCGCGTTATCGATGGTACCTTCAACTTCATGGCTTGGGGTACACAGGAGGCAGGTGAAACCATCCGCCCATGGCAGAGTGGTGATGTTCGCAGCTATGCTATCTGGTTCCTCACCGGTACCGTAGCATTGACATTGTGCCTGCTCGCACTTCTTTAATGAAAGTCTCACAATTAAGTAAATAGAAAAGAAATGAATTTAAGTATATTCGTCATAGTACCACTCCTGATGTTGCTCGGCCTCTGGTTGGCACGCAACGACAAGCAGGTTCGTGGTGTGATGGTAGCAGGTGCCAGCGTATTGCTCGGTCTCTCCATCTATTTGGTGTTTGCATTTCTCGAAGCTCGTGAGACAATGCCAGCCGACCAAGCTCCGATGCTCTTCACCTACTGTGTGCCTTGGTTTGAACCATTGCACATCAACTATTCACTCGGTGTGGATGGTATTTCAGTGGTGATGATTCTCCTGACTTCTATCATCGTGTTCACAGGTACATTTGCTTCCTGGCAGATGGAGCCAATGAAGAAGGAATACTTCCTCTGGTTCACACTCCTGAGCATCGGTGTATATGGCTTCTTCATCTCTATCGACATGTTCACCATGTTCATGTTCTATGAGGTTGCGCTGATTCCTATGTATCTCCTCATCGGTGTATGGGGTAGTGGTGCAAAGGAGTATTCAGCCATGAAGTTGACTTTGATGTTGATGGGTGGTTCAGCCCTTTTGGTTATCGGTATCCTGGGAATCTACTTCTACAGTGGTGCTCAGACCTTCGAAATCCTGGATATCGCTCACCATACCAATGGTGCTCACGCTATCCCTGAGAGCGTGCAGAACGTGTTCTTCCCATTGCTCTTCATCGGTTTCGGTATCCTCGGTGCGCTGTTCCCATTCCATACATGGTCTCCTGATGGTCACGCCAGTGCGCCAACAGCCGTATCTATGTTGCACGCCGGTGTATTGATGAAGCTTGGTGGTTACGGTTGCTTCCGTATCGCCATGTTCCTCTTGCCAGCTGCTACTCACGGATTCTGGATCAAGGTGTTCCTCGTACTGACTACTATCTCTATCGTATATGGTGCTTTGTCAGCATGTGTACAGACCGACTTGAAGTACATCAACGCTTACTCATCAGTATCTCACTGTGGTATGGTGCTCTTCGCTCTCTGTATGATGACCGAGACAGCCGCTACTGGTGCAATCCTCCAGATGTTGTCTCACGGTTTGATGACCGCCCTCTTCTTCGCCGTTATCGGTATGATTTACCATCAGGCTGGTACACGTGACGTACGTTATCTGGGTGGTTTGATGAAGATTATTCCATTCCTCTCTGTAGGTTATGCAGTAGCTGGTTTGGCTAACCTCGGTTTGCCAGGTTTCTCTGGTTTCGTAGCCGAGATGACCATCTTCGTAGGTGCCTTCCAGAATGCAGATACATTCCATCGTGTATGTACCATCATCGCATGTACCTCAATCGTAGTAACTGCGGTTTACATCCTGCGTTGTGTTGGTAAGATCCTTTATCAGAAGGTTCCTAATCCAAAGTTGGAGAAGCTTCACGATGCTACCTGGGACGAGCGTATCGCTGTAGCAGGTCTTATCGCCTGCGTTGCAGGTCTCGGTATGTTCCCACTCTGGGCAGAGGAGATTATCATGGACGCTGTCGGTCCTATCTTTAGTGTAATCATGTAATAAATATCAGAAGAAATGAATTACAGTCAATTTTTAAATATGATTCCAGAAGCTACCCTGATGGTAGTTCTGTTGATCACTTTCATTGCTGACTTCTGCAGTTCCAAGAGCGCAGACCGTAAGTGGTTCAATCCTCTGGTATGTCTCTTGATGGTGGCTCACATTGTCATCAATATCTTCCCAACAGAAGCCACAGAGGCATTTGGCGGCATGTACACAACAGGTCCTGCTGCCGGTGTCTTGAAGACCATCCTGGCGCTGGGTACCCTCATCGTGATGGTACAGGCTAAGGAGTGGTTGAGCCGCAAGGACACAGCCTTCAAGGAGGGTGAGTTCTATATGCTGATTATCTCTACCTTGCTCGGTATGAACATGATGGTTAGTGCCAACCACTTCCTCCTGTTCTTCCTCGGTCTTGAAATGGCATCAGTGCCAATGGCTTGCTTGGTAGCATTCGATAAGTACCGTCACAATTCTGCTGAGGCAGGAGCTAAGTTTATTTTGACCGCTACTTTCTCTAGTGGTGTGATGATTTACGGTATCTCTCTGCTCTATGCTGCTTGTGGTACTTTGTACTTCGATGATATCGCAAAGGTTATCTCTGCATCACCATTGACCATCGCCGGTATGGTATTCTTCTTCAGTGGTCTCGGTTTCAAGATTTCCTTGGTTCCTTTCCACTTCTGGACAGCCGATTCATACCAGGGTGCACCAACTACAGTTACAGGTTATCTGTCAGTAGTATCTAAGGGTGCTGCAGCGTTTACTCTCTGCGCTATCCTCATGAAGGTGTTCCAGCCAATGGTAGAGTACTGGACCGTGTTGCTTTACATCGTGATTGTACTTTCTATCACTATCGCCAACCTGTTTGCCATCCGTCAGAGCGACCTGAAGCGTTTCATGGCATTCTCTTCTATTTCTCAGGCAGGTTACATCATGTTGGCAGTGGTAGGTAACTCAGCGATGAGCGTGAGCGCCCTGACTTACTATGTATTGATTTACGTAGTAGCCAACCTGAGCGTCTTCACCATCATCTCATCTATTGAGGAGCACAACAACGGTACAGTTCAGATGGACAGCTACAATGGTTTGTACAAGACCAATCCACGTCTTGCATTCCTGATGACCTTGGCATTGTTCTCATTGGGTGGTATTCCTCCATTCGCCGGTATGTTCTCGAAGTTCTTCGTGTTCATGGCAGCAGTTGGTACACACGACATCCACACCACATTGGGAGCCTGGGCATACGGCGTAGTATTCATCGCGTTGGTAAACACTGTTATCAGCTTGTACTACTACCTGCTCATCGTGAAGGCTATGTTCATCAAGCACAGCGATAATCCGCTTCCTACTTTCCAGAGCGCATGCTCAACCAAGTTGGTGCTTGCTATCTGCACCGTAGGTATCGTAGCATTCGGTATTTGCTCATTCGTCTTCGACTGGATTTCAGTTGCAGTGAATGCGTAAATCATCAATAATTTATAAAAATCCCAGCAATCGGTAAAAGATTGCTGGGATTTTTTTTGGTATTGTCTGAATTTTGCAGTAATTTTGCACCCCGAAAGAGGCATGGTGCCTCCATTATACATTATAAATTATTAATTATCAATAGAAAAATGGATAAGCTACCAATGAATGATGTTCCGATGCTCGTAAGCGCCATCAACTTCCTGCTTCGTGACCACGAGTTTGAAACACTCGATGAGATTTGTAATCACTTCAATGTGAACCGTGCAGCATTAGAAACCAAAATGGCTACTCAGGGCTTTGAGTGGTCAGAGCAGCAGAAGAAATTTTGGTAAGAGTGCCCTATAAACTATTAATTATAAACTATTAATTAAATATGAATTCTCCTCGACCCTTGTGGAAGTCTGTACAAGACTATGTTTTGATTGCGATGGGTATGATATCCTACGCTATTGGATGGAACGTGTTCCTCTTGCCAACCAATGTAACAGCAAGCGGACTTCCTGGTATCTCCAGTATTATCTATTGGGCAACCGGTTGCCCTGTGCAAATTCCGTATTTTATCGTCAACGCCACCTTATTAACATGTGCGTTCAAGATTTTGGGAGCAAAGTTCTGTGTCAAGACTGTTTATGCCGTTATAGTGGTAACCATCCTGACCTCTTTCTTCTCCAGCCGTTTAGGTGATGTTCATCTTTTGGAAAACCAACCTTTATGGGCTGCTTTCCTGGGTGCCGTTTTCTGTGGCTGCGGAATCGGACTCGGTTTCTCTGTTGGTGGAAGTACGGGTGGTACGGATATCATCGCAGCCATCGTCAACAAGTATCGCGACATTTCTCTTGGTAGAGTGATTATGATATGTGACATCTTCATCATCAGTTCCAGCTATCTGGTGGTACACGATTGGGAGAAGGTGTTATATGGTTATGTAGTTCTTTGCGTTCAGGCATTCTGCATCGACCAGGTGGTAAACAGCAGAAGACGAAGCGTACAGTTCTTTATCATTTCGCAGAAGTATGAGGAGATAGGCAAGCGCATCAATGTAGATGCTGATAGGGGAGTAACGGTGGTGAATGCCAGCGGTTTTTATTCCGGTCAGGATGTGAAGATGCTGTTCGTGCTGGCCAAGCAGCGCCAGGCTCCTGCTATCTTCCGTCTTATCAGTGAGATAGATCCACATGCCTTTGTCAGTCAGAGTGCCGTTATCGGTGTGTATGGTGAAGGTTTTGACAAGATTAAATATAAAAGCAAAAAAGAGCATGGAGTTTAATCCATGCTTTTTTTGTTGGCATGTCACGCAGGTATCGCAGGTCTGAGTGATGACCGGATAGGCGAAGAACTTGCCATAGGCATTCGGCATCTTCTCATTGATGTTCTTTTTTAACACGTACTGAATCATAAAGTGGTTAATTTAGTGATAGTATCCTTCTACCCCCGATGGGGCAGGAGCATCATCCTCTTTGAATGACAATGCAAAGATACGAAATCAGAAAACGCCACTTCATACTTTCTCATACTTGCTCACACTTTCTCATACTTTCTCATACTTGGAAGCCTATGGTTCGCCGAGAAAATAGATAATATAGGAAATTTGCATAGGTGTGAATTCCTTGCTGTTCTTGTCGTATCCGCTTTCATGAAGCTTCTTCAGAAGGTCGGGATTGCGACAAATCCAACGCATCAGATGAGCACTTGCCACCATGGGTGACGAATCGGGGAAATAGAGCAGAGCCAGTTCCTGCTTGGTATAGCTTCTTATATCCATATAGCTTTTGATGTTTAAGTACTATACTTACGGGTTGAAAGTAACATACTTACAGGTTGAATGTAAGATACTTAGTCCCCGAAAGTATCCGTAGGATCGACGGCAGCGTCGCTGTTCAGCTCGATAGGTTCCTTCTCTATGACCATATCTTCCTTCTTCACATGGTCGAAGTCGAGCTGGAACATGTAGGTAGGTTTTAGGAAGTCGGCGAGTGGATGGCTCTCCGAAGATTTGATACAAGGGAAGTACGATGGCATCGTAGTTGTCCCATTCATGCTTTTGTTTGGTTCTTTTTCCATTTTTTAAAATTATCAGTTGTTAATATACTAATCCGTTGTTTGCAACGTACTCTACGAAAGAGTGTGGGTGAACACTTGGCGATGAAGTCGGTGAAGGGTGAACCCCGATGCCAACCTTTAGCGTTAATAATGTGTTAAAAACACAATATAACCCATTATAATAGAGACTCTTATATTTCTAGCATGCGCTGTATATACAAAGTTCTTTTTATTAGGGTTCACCCCTGAGCCGAAAAGGTGAATGCTTGGGGCAAGTGTTCACCCCGCTGTTCACCATTCGGTAACTGTCAGCAAAGTTACGACAAAAGGGCGATATAGGAAATCGAAAATTACCACATTGTGGTAAAAATAAATAATTTAAGTATTAATTTTGTTTAAAAAGGAACGATGGAAAAAAGAAATTCCTACTTTCTGCCGCTGAGAAGTTGAAGCTCGCGGCTGAGATTTCGTCGAAGACTGCCGAGCAGCGTTTCGACAAGTTTTCAAACCAGTTAGTGAAGTCTGCCAAGCACATTTATTCAGAGAAGGCGACTTATCATGAGTTGACCGAAGGCATGCGTGCCTGGGTGTTGAAGAAGAGTGACATCAAGAAAGCGTTTCACCTGACCCGCAGTTTCTTCACCCATTTGAACAAGGGCGAGCATATGTTGCTCTCCGAGTTTGTTCGTTTTACCAATTGGATTTTCCCCCATTATACTAGCGAGGAGGTTCGCCTGGAGGCATTGTTGGAGGTTTGCATGGTGTTGTTCTGTCACACGAAGGAGAACGCCGATTACGGTTGGCATCCATTCTCCCGTCCTCTCAACCAGATTATTGAGGACAAGATAGAGAAGGAAGTGAATAAGCGAGTAGAGAAGGAGTTAAGAATCCGCGCCTTGAAGAAGGCCCAGGACGAGATTGGAAAACAATAATTTCATTTTTTTAGTTTGATTTAGAACCATTAAGGCGCCGCCTTCCTGCTGGTGAAAGCTGGTTGGAAGGGGGTGCTGTAAAACCAAAAGCTGTAGAGGCTGGAAGTAGTTTGAATCCGTGAGATCCGTGTGAGCCTGATTAGATACGAAAAGTAAAGATTTTAATCCAAGATTCAAAACTCCATACCTCTTGTTTTGAGTAGCTGCACTAACTCATGGGGCGTGGAATATGTTTTTATAAACGGAATTCTTGTTGCCATATACGCATATAAACAAAAAAGCCCCACGCATTTGAGCATCGTTGAGAGGCTTGGTGGGAACTGACGGTGTAAAGATGCGAGTAATCATTGATAATACAAACTTTTTAGCAGGAAAAATCACGCAAAAGTGGATTTCTTTGACATATTTATATTAAACAATGTTAAACCAAACCTTAAGATCATACTTTTCCTGCCAAACCAAGTGGTTTCCAAGATAAAAGTGTTATCTTTGTAACGTCTATACCCATACCGGAAGCCCCGATGGGCAGAGGTTGGGCAGACATATATACATATAAGGCGTAACTGCATGCTTTGGTTTTGACGCAGTAAGAATCTGGCAGTTCGAGCAAAGTTGTTAAGAACAAAGCAACGGGAACGCCTCATGAGGTGTATTGTATACAGCCCTCATTGGCTTCGAGCGATTTTGTCGTTCGTTGTCAAGAGTGCTTTCTATATACGTACACAGGCGTGGGGGCTTTCGGCGTTGCTCGTTTCGACCAGAATAATGCGGAAGCTTGCACTGCCATTGCAATTAAACTCATAGACTTTTAAATGTTTTCATTATGGACGCTTCAACAACTATAAATCAAATGCTGTCGGGCAACAAAATCTTTGTCCCGACATATCAAAGGGCATATTCCTGGGAAGACAAGCAGACAAAGCAGTTTCTTGTGGACTTGCAGGATTATGTAGAAAGCCATACGGCATCAAGTTATTATTTCGGACATTTTCTGTTCGAGGATAAAGGCAGTCGCAATTTTGCCATCATTGACGGTCAACAGCGTCTGACCACTATTACTATATTCATCTCCGCTATCTACAGAAGATTGGAAGAGTTGGCAGGGGCTTTGTCTGAGGATGACGTTTTTCTTTATGGCACTCTTGTGAAAGTCGGACAAACCTACAGATTCTCTACTGTTGATTACGACAATCAATTGTTCCGTGACTATGTCATCAATAAAATAAAAACTGACCGTAATGGGTTGGAGACAGAATCACAAAAACGTATTGTTGCGGCTTACGACTACTTTGTGAGTCAACTGAACACCTATGACGAGGAGTCATTGCACGATATATTAGACGCAGTCGTAAATGCCACTTGCACTACGCATACAGTAAAGGACGAGGCTGAAGCCATCCAAATGTTCATCTTCCAGAACAACCGTGGCAAAAAACCGTCCAATCTTGAAATAATCAAAGCGCAGTTCCTATACAATATTCATCTTTATTGTACATCGGAGGATGAGAAAGCAGAGTTGATAAGCGAGGTAAAGAATCGCTTTGAACACATCTACAAATCTATATCAAAGATAGAAGGTAATATAGATGAAGATGATATACTCACATACACTTTGCGTGTGTACTTCAATAGCCTGGATGCAAGCAATGCCTTGCAAAAAGTGGATGAAGAATTAGGGAAAGATGATTCACGCATCAAATTCATTCGCAGTTTCACCCATTCGCTTGCTGACAGTTTTGAACAAATGACCGTTTTCTTCCACAACGAGCAAACGGATATTATGGCACACACACTGTGGATTATCGGCCAGCCTGCTATTATTTTTCCATTTGTAATCAAGGCTTATAGCAATGGCGTTTCTGATGACGATTTCAGATTATTAGCCAAGGCTCTAACCTCTATATTCTTGCGTCACAGAGTTATTGGTACACGTGCTGTACTCACATGGAGATTGAATGATGTCTTCAAGAAATTTGAAGGTGACGTTCATGCTGTTGTTAATCATATAGGATGGATGAAGACTACAACAGACGGATGGTGGGATTATTGGAACAACGTGGAGTTCAAGCGTATGCTTGAAGGCAATTTCGATGGAGGGCATGGCATTGCCAAAATCATCCTTTGGCTTTATGAGAATCACCTCATAGAAAAGGGCAAGTCTGGCTATGGGCTGAAACGTTATGATGCAGTGGAGAAATCTCAGTGTGAGCATATTGCTCCAAATACAGAAAATCAAGATGCAAATAATGGCTATTGCCCATACGATGATGAATTTAGAGAGTCGTATCTAAATTGCCTCGGAAACTACTTGCTGCTTTCTGGCCATCATAACGAATCTATCGGAAACATTACTTTTGAAGCTAAACGAAACACCTATACCCAGTTACTCCAGCAACAGGAAATCCGTAACATGACGGAACAGGATCATCTTTGGGATAAGGCTAAAATTGACAAAAGAAAAGAGCTTATTGTTGATTTTGTGATGGCAACATTCTAACAAATTATGACCTCAATGGAAGTCTACACCTTCCATTGAGGCTGCATATCTATCGCTTTATTTTTCGTCCGCACTTGGGCTTTACCATCCGAGTTGCTTGCCGCAAATACCGTCTTATCCATTCTATCTCATCTTCGTCCTTCTCACGTCTCCAGTCTTTGGTATCGCTGCCACCGCCACTTTGGCTTTCAGCAAAGTTGGTTGCCTCGTTGATGTAGCCAACATACAGGTACATTTCACAATAGATAATTTTGTCGCCATAATTAATGAAGTCCATTGCGAAGCTATCGTCAAATAGGCTGCTGTCGTGAATGCTCGTCATACGTGGATAGATGTCTGCTATCTCTGCCAACGCCTTCATGCCAGCCTGTGTCCAAATCTTATTGATTATCTGTTGCTTGCCAAGTAACGGTTCATAAGTTACTGACTTTTCTCTTCGACCGCATCATCGACTTGCTCCGTACCCAGTATCACAAGACTCCGATGTTCTGGTATGAGACCGATTTCAAGAAGATTCAGCCAGGATGTGTCACTTTTGCATGGCGTGCTATCAGGCATATCCTCGTTCGCTAGCTTTGGCAGAGGCAGGATGGAGTTTCCAGAAGAACCGTTCATGGGAGGGCTTCCTGACAAGACTGAAGCCAACTGTGAAGGATATGATGCGAAGAGGTATCACCTTCTCGATGGAATATTAAGCAAGAGGGGCGAGTTCCGTAAAAGGAACCCGCCCCATCTTTATATAAATCTCTCTCTATTTCTAAAGTGATTCATATATATATTATGTATATCGTAGTGTTCTATTCTTACTTGCTCAAGCTAACAGAATGGCTCATGTTAGTCATTTCTGGAATTGAGTTTACTACGTGTTTCAAGAACATGCCCATGCAAAAAACCATACCTGAAAACATAACTGCGGCGAAAGCCATTGTAAAAATAGTCATCATAATTATTAACCTTTTTAAAATTTATTATTTGTTATTCCTTAAATACGAGTGCAAAGTTAACACTTTTTTATCGAATAACGGCATCTTTTGCCGAGAAATATCATTGCAATATGTTTTTCTTGATATGGGTCAACCACTTGTTTTTATCCTTAAAAATGACATTTTGCTATTAAATATGTTGTTTTTGTAGCAATAATTTATATATCCTTAATTCCGCAACACTATAATTTAACTTTATTTATAAGTTCCTGAGCAACAAAAAGTTGCCCAGGATTTTGCCATGTCAGAATTTTCACTTATCTTAGTGTTGCAAA